>JASLGD010000069.1 GCA_030150305.1 Caldimonas sp.
AGCGGGCGCTGCGGCGTCGCTCGCTTCGACCGGCGCTTCGCCCGGCTCGGTGCGCATCGCGCGCTGCGCCGCGCGCGACTGCTCGAGCAGCCAGCGCTGGTAGTCGTCGAGGTCGCCGTCGAACGGCGCGAGCGTGCCGCCGCTCACCAGCCAGAACTCGTCGCACACCTCGCGCAGCAGCGCGCGGTCGTGGCTGACGAGCATGACCGTGCCTTCGAACTCGTTCAGCGCCATGCTGAGCGCTTCGCGCGTCGCGAGGTCGAGGTGGTTCGTCGGCTCGTCGAGCAGCAGCAGGTTGGGGCGCTGCCAGACGAGCATCGCGAGCACGAGCCGCGCCTTCTCGCCGCCCGAGAGCGTGCCGACCGGCTGCTGGACCATCTCGCCGGTGAAGCGGAACCCGCCGAGGAAGTCGCGCAGCTCCTGCTCGCGCGCCGGCGGCCCGACGTCGCGCGCGAGCCGCACGAGGTGCACGAGCGGCCCGTCGGCGGGCGAGAGGACATCGAGCTCCTGCTGCGCGAAGTAGCCGATCGTGAGGCCCTTGCCGGCGACGATCGTTCCGGCGAGTGGCGCGAGCGCGCCCGCGATCGTCTTCACGAACGTCGACTTGCCCTGGCCGTTGGCGCCGAGGATGCCGATCCGCTGGCCGGCGAGCACCGAGCGGTCGACGTGGTCGACGATGCGCTTGTCGGCCACCGCAGCGTCGTCGCCGCGATAGCCGCACGAGACGTCCGCGAACGCAAGCATCGGGTTGGGCAGGCTCACGGGCTCGCGGAACTCGAACTGGAAGTCGCCGCTCGTCAGCACCGGCGCGAGGCGCTCCATCCGCGCGAGCGCCTTGACGCGGCTCTGCGCCTGGCGCGCCTTCGTCGCCTTCGCCTTGAAGCGGTCGATGAACTTCTGCAGGTGCGCGATCCGCTCCTGCTGCTTCTCGAAGTTCGCCTGTGCCTGCTCGATGCGCACCGCGCGCTGCTCCTCGAACGCGGTGTAGTTGCCGCCGTAGCGGACGAGCCTGGCGTCGTCGAGGTGGACGGTGACGCGCGTCACCGCGTCGAGGAACTCGCGGTCGTGGCTGATCACGATCATCGTCCCGGCGAAGCGCTGCAGCCACGCCTCGAGCCAGACGAGCGCGTCGAGGTCGAGGTGGTTGGTGGGCTCGTCGAGCAGCAGCAGGTCGGCCGGGCACATCAGCGCGCGCGCGAGCTGCAGCCGCATCCGCCAGCCGCCCGAGAAGCTCGACACCGGCGCCTCGAGCTCGTCGATGCGAAAGCCGAGGCCGAGCAGCAGCGACTGCGCGCGCGGTCGTGCGTCGAAGCCGCCGGCGAGCCGGATCGCCTCGTGCGCGTGCGCCATCGCCTCGCCGTCGTCGCCCGCCTCGGCGCGCGCGAGCTCCGCCTCGGCGTCGACGAGCGCGCTGTCGCCGGCGAGGACGAAGTCGGTCGCCGGCTCGTCGGACTCTGGCATCTCCTGCGCGACCTCGGAGATCCGCCAGCGCTGCGGCAGCGCGAGGTCGCCGGCGTCGGCGTGAAGGCGGCCGGCGAGGAGCGAGAAGAGCGACGACTTGCCGGCGCCGTTGCGGCCGACGAGGCCGACCTTCTCTCCGGGCTGCACCGTCAGCGCGGCGCGATCGAGGACGAGCTTCGTGCCGCGTCGAAGCGAAAGCTGGGAGATGACGAGCATCTCCGGATTGTCGCGGCTCAGCGGACGAGCGCGCTCCGCTCGACGAGGACGACCCGGTCGTCGCCGCCGCTCGTCTCGAGCCACGCGCATTCGAGCCGCGGGAACGCGCGCTCGAACGCGGCGCGCTCGTGGCCGACCTCGAGCACGAGGACGCCATCGTCCTCGAGATGCGCGTGCGCTCCGGCGACGATGCGACGCACGAGATCCATGCCGTCTTGGCCGCCGGCGAGCGCGAGCGCGGGCTCGGCGCGGTACTCGGGCGGCAGCGCCGCCATGCTCGCGTCGGGAACGTACGGCGGATTGCAGAGGATGAGGTCGTAGCGGCCGGGCAGCTTCGCGAACAGGTCCGACTCGACGATGCGGATGCGCGCGCCGAGCTTGTGCCGCTCGACGTTGATGCGCGCGATCGCGAGTGCGTCGGCGGAGACGTCCGACGCGTCGACGACGATCTCGGGATAGACCATCGCCGCGAGCACCGCGAGGCTGCCGTTGCCGGTGCACAGGTCGAGGACCTTGGTCGTGCGGTCCGACAGCCAGCCGTCGAGCGTTCCGGTCTCCTCGACGTCGACGAGCAGCTCGGCGATGTACGAGCGCGGCACGATCGCGCGCTCGTCGACGGTGAACGCGATGTCCTGCAGCCAGGCTTCGCCAGTCAGGTACGCGATCGGCTTGCGCGTCTCGATGCGGCGCGCGAGGAGCGCCTCCACCTTTGCCTCGTCGGCGGCGGCGAGCGCGCGCTTGCCTTGCGCCTCGAGCGCGTCGAGCGGCAGGCCGAGCGCCGCCGTCACGAGCCACGCGGCTTCGTCGAACGCGTTCGTCGTGCCATGGCCGAACGCGACGCCGGCGTCCTTCAGGCGCCGCGACGTCTGCGTCACGAGTTCGACGAGCGTCATCCGGACGCGCCTCTACGCGACGAGCTGCTCGAGCGTCGCGCGGTAGACGTTCTTCAGCACGTCGAGGTCGGCGATCGCGACGTGCTCGTCGATCTTGTGGATGCTCGCGTTGACCGGCCCGAGCTCGACGACCTCGGCGCAGATCCTGGCGAGGAAGCGGCCATCGGACGTGCCTCCGGTCGTCGACAGCTTCGTCTCGACGCCCGCGTGCTCGCGGATCGCGCGCGCGAGCGCATCGCTGAGCGTTCCCGGCGTCGTCAGGAACGGCTCGCCGCCGAGCGTCCAGGCGATCGCGTGCTCGACGCCGTGGCGGGCGACGATCGCCTCGAGGCGCTGGCGCAGGCTCGCCGGCGTCGACTCGGTCGAGAAGCGGAAGTTGAAGTCGATCACGAGCTCGCCTGGGATCACGTTGCCGGCGCCGGTTCCCGCATGGATGTTCGACATCTGCCACGACGTCGGCGGGAAGTGGGCGTTGCCGCGGTCCCACTCGGCCGCGACGAGCTCGGCGAGCAGCGGCGCGGCGAGATGGATCGGGTTCTTCGCGAGCTGCGGGTACGCGATGTGGCCCTGGACGCCGCGCACCGTGAGCCGGCCCGAGAGCGTGCCGCGGCGGCCGTTCTTGATCGTGTCGCCGAGCCGCTCGACCGAGGTCGGCTCGCCGACGACGCAGTAGTCGAGGCGGAGCCCTTCGCGTTGCAGCCACTCGCAGACACGCGCAGTGCCGTCGACCGCGGGGCCTTCCTCGTCGCTCGTGATCAGCAACGCGATGCCGCCGGCGTGGCGCGGCTGCGCGGCGACGAACTCCTCGGCGGCGACGACCATCGCCGCGATCGAGCTCTTCATGTCGGCGGCGCCGCGGCCGAACAGCCTGCCGTCGCGCCGCGTCGGCGTGAACGGATCGCTGTGCCACGCCGCGAGCGGGCCGGTCGGCACGACGTCGGTGTGGCCGGCGAAGACGAGCAGCTTGCCGTCGCCGTCGCTGCCGCGCCGCAGCGCCCACAGGTTGCTGACGCGCGCGCTCTCCGGGCCGAACGGCAGCACGCGACACGCGAAGCCGTTTCGCGCCAGGCGCTCGGCGAGGAGCGGCTGGCAGCCGCCGTCTTCGGGCGTCACCGAGCGGCACGCGATCAGCTGCTCGGCGAGCGCGAGGGTGGTGCCGGTCATCGCAGGCATAGGGGCAGGATAGCGTGCCGGCGCGACGCCGGCAGCGCATCATTCGGCGGCGCGGGTGCGTCGCCGTCGCTGCAGGACGATCAGCACGATCGCGACGATCACGGCGACGGTGAGCGCGATCTTCTCGAACACCGCCAGGTCGGCGAGCAGCCATTCGATCGCGTGGCCGAACAGGTAGCCGACGCCGGCCACGCTCGTCGCCCACAGCGCCGCGCCGAGCATGTTGAGGATCGCGAAGCGCAGCGGCGAGACCGTGCTCATGCCGATCACGATCGGGCCGATGAGGCGCAATCCGTACATGAAGCGCACGCCGATGATCAGCAGGCTCGAATGACGCTCGACCAGCGCGCGAACGCGCGCCGCCGGCTGCTCGAAGCGCGGCCAGCGCTGCAGGATCGCGCCGCCCGAGCGGCGACCGAAGAAGAAGAGGATCTGGTCGCCGAGCGTGCCGCCGACGAACGCGATCAGGATCACCAGCGGCAGCCAGAGATAGCCGCCGTGCGCGGCGATGCCGGCGAGCAGGAGCAGCGTCTCGCCTTCGAGCAGGCAGCCGACGAAGAGCGCGAGGTACCCGTAGTGCGAGAGCAGGTCCGCCGGCGACATGCCGGCAGCTTACGCGAGCCCTGCGCGGGCTCGATGCAGGAGGAGGACTGCTAGAAGCGTCGGACGTTGGGCGAGATGTTGACGACTTCCTCCGGCCGCACGTCGATCGTGATCTCGGTGAAGCTCGGCTGGTCGCTTTCCTCTTCCTTCTTCTGCACGATCCGAGAGACCGGCGTCATGTCGTTCTGCAGCCGCCACATCAGGTTGGTCGGCGAGTCGGCGTAGGCGAGGCCTTCGTCGCGGGTGATGATGTTGTTCTCGATCATCCGCGCGAGGTCCTGCTCGAACGTCTGCGAGCCCTCGGCGAGCGACTTCTCCATCGCCTCCTTGACGCCGCTGAAGTCGCCGCGCTCGATCAGCTCCGAGATGAGCTTCGTGTTGAGGAGCACCTCGACCGCCGGCATGCGGCCGCCGGCGACGCTGCGCACCAGCCGCTGCGAGACGACCGCGCGCAGGCCGGCCGCGAGGTCGGCGAGCAGCGCGGGCCGCGCCTCGGGCGTGTAGAACGAGAGGATCCGGCCGAGCGCGTGGTAGCTGTTGTTCGCGTGCAGCGTCGACAGCACGAGGTGGCCCGAGAGCGCGTACGAGATCGCCGCCGTCATCGTCTCGCGGTCGCGGATTTCGCCGATCATGATCAGGTCGGGCGCCTGGCGCAGCGCCGTCTTCAGGCCGATCTGCAGGTTCTGCGTGTCGCGGCCGACTTCGCGCTGGTTGACGACCGACTTCTTGTTGTTGAAGATGAACTCGATCGGGTCCTCGATCGTGAGGATGTGACCGGCCATCTGCTGGTTGCGCTGCTCGAGCATCGACGCCAGCGTCGTGCTCTTGCCGGTGCCGGTCGCGCCGACCATCAGGATCAGGCCGCGCTTTTCCATCACGAGCGTGGACAGGATCGAGGGCACGTTCAGGCTCTCGAGCGTCGGGATCTCGAAGGGGATGCAGCGGAACACCGCCGCGATCGAGCCGCGCTGCTTGAAGCCGGAGAGACGGAAGCTGCCGACGCCGGCGAGGCCGACGCCGATATTGAGCTCGCCGGTGTCCTCGAGCTCCTCGAGCTGGCCGGGAGTGAGCAGCTCGGCGAGCAGCTGGCGCGGCTGCGCGTGGGTGAGCGGCTGGTCGGAGAGCTGAAGCAGCTGGCCGTTGATCTTGATCAGGATCGGCGAGCTCGCCGACAGATACACGTCGGACGCGCCCTTCTCGGCCATCAGCCGAAGGACGCGCTCCATGTTGCCGGCGCTCATGCTCATAGTTCCTCGACACGTAAGACGGCTGGGCGCCGGGCCGCTCCCAAGCCCGGCCGCGCCGCCACGGGGGGCAGCGACCGGAACGAGCGAAGCGAGTGGAGAGAGCGTGGGGGCCTCATGACCGCAGCAGTTCGTTGATGCTCGTCTTGGCGCGCGTCTGCGCGTCGACGCGCTTGACGATGACGGCGCAGTACAGGCTGTGGCTGCCGTCGGCGGCGGGCATGTTGCCGCTGACGACGACCGAGCCGGCGGGGACGCGGCCGTAGCTCACCCGGCCGCTCGCGCGGTCGTAGATCTTGGTGCTCTGCGAGATGAACGTGCCCATCGCGATCACCGAGTTCTCCTCGACGATCACGCCCTCGACGATCTCCGAGCGGGCGCCGATGAAGCAGTTGTCCTCGATGATGGTCGGGTTGGCCTGCATCGGCTCGAGCACGCCGCCGATGCCGACGCCGCCAGAGAGGTGGACGTTCCTGCCGATCTGGGCGCACGAGCCGACCGTGACCCAGGTGTCGACCATCGTGCCTTCGTCGACGTAGGCGCCGATGTTGACGTAGCTCGGCATCATGACGACGTTCCTGGCGAGGAACGAGCCGCGCCGCGCGACCGCAGGCGGCACGACGCGCACGCCGCTCGCGCGCAGCTGCGCCTCGCTCGCGGCCGAGAACTTCGGCTCGACCTTGTCGTAGAACGCGAGCTCGCCGCTCTGCATGAAGCGGTTCTCGCTGAGGCGAAAGCTCAGCAGCACCGCCTTCTTGACCCACTGGTTGACGGTCCACTCGCCGACCGCCTTCTTCTCGGCGACGCGCAGCTCGCCGGCGTCGAGCGCGGCGATGACCGCCTCGACCGCGTCGCGCACCTCGGGACTGCCCGACGGATCGAGCGAGGCACGCGCTTCCCACGCGCGATCGATGGTGGCTTGCAGCGAAGCGTTCATGGTGGTGTCGAGGGTCGTGTCATTGTAGGGAGCGCCCCGGCGCGAACGCCGAAGGCGCGGCGTCGTGCCGCGGCACTATTGCCCACATCAAGCGCGCACGGTCCGGTCGCTGTCGAGCGGCAGCAGCACGGGGTCGGCGGGACTCCAGCCGGGCTTCCTGTATTCGGCGATCACGTTGGTGGCGATGCCGCCGCGCACGTTCCAGCGCGCGACGATGCGAACGAAGCGCGGCCGCGTCGCCGACACGATGTCGTCGACGATCGTGTTCGTCACCGCTTCGTGGAACGCGCCGACGTCGCGGTAGCTCCAGAAGTAGAGCTTGAGGCTCTTCAGCTCGACGCACAGCTCGTCGGCGATCATGTCGATCGTGAAGTGCGCGAAGTCGGGCTGCCCGGTGAGCGGGCAGTGGCACGTGAACTCGGGCACGACGAACTGGATCACGTAGTCGCGGTCCGGGCTCGGGTTGGCGAAGGTGTCGAGCGTGCGGCTCGGCGACGACGGTGGCTGCTCGGGCGCCTTGCGCGTCGAGCCGAGCGTGTTCGATCGGGGGGTGCTGGCCATGGTGGAGACGCGCGCGTGCGCGCCGCGGAAAGCGCCGGCGCAGGCGGCGGAACGAGAGGGTCACGATGCTATCATCCGGCCGCTCCGCGCTCTGGCACCGGCGGCAAATTTCATAACAGAATCAAGGACTTAGGCCGGCGCCCATGCGTCTCCATTCGATCAAGCTGTCGGGCTTCAAGTCGTTCGTCGAACCGACCCACTTCCAGCTCCCCGGCCAGCTCGTTGGCGTCGTCGGCCCGAACGGCTGCGGCAAGTCCAACATCATCGACGCCGTGCGCTGGGTCCTCGGCGAGAGCAAGGCGAGCGAGCTGCGCGGCGAGTCGATGCAGGACGTGATCTTCAACGGCACGAACCTGAGGAAGCCCGCGGGGCGCGCGAGCGTCGAGCTCGTCTTCGACAACAGCGAGGCGCGCGCCGGCGGGCCGTGGAACCGCTTCGCCGAGATCGCGGTCAAGCGCGTGCTGACGCGCGACGGCACGAGCAGCTACCACATCAACGGCCAGCCGGTGCGGCGGCGCGACATCCAGGACGTCTTCCTCGGCACCGGCCTCGGGCCGCGCGCGTACGCGATCATCGGCCAGGGCACGATCTCGCGGATCATCGAGAGCAAGCCCGAGGAGCTGCGCCTCTTCCTCGAGGAGGCGGCAGGCGTCTCGAAGTACAAGGAGCGGCGCCGCGAGACCGAGGCGCGCCTCAAGGACACACGCGAGAACCTGACGCGCGTCGAGGACATCCTGCGCGAGCTGACCGGCAACCTCGAGAAGCTGGAAGGCCAGGCCGAGGTCGCGGGCCGCTACCGCGCGCTGCAGCACGACGCCCAGACCAAGCTCCACCAGCTCTGGTTCCTGCGCCATCGCGACGCAGCGCGCGAGGAAGCCCGCGTCGGCCAGGCCGTCGTCGCCGCGGTCGCTGCGCTCGAGTCGCGCACCGCCGACCTGCGCCACGCCGAGGCCGAGCTCGAGCAGATCCGGCAAGCGCATTACGACGCCAACGACGCGCTGCACGCGGCGCAGGGCGCGCTCGGCCAGGCGTCGCTCGAGGTGAGCCGGCTCGAGGAGCGGATTCGCTACGTCGCGCAAGGCCGCGAGCGGCTCGCCCGGCAGCGCGCCGACCTCGAATCGCAAAGCGCCGGCTGGCGTGCGCGCGACGCCGACGCCGTCGCCGAGCACGAGCGGCTCGGCGGCGAGGTCGAGGCCGCCGAGCGCGCCAGCGAGGCGATCACGGGCGAGCTCGTCGGCCACGCCGAGCGGCTCGCCGCGCTCGAGGCGGCGCTGCGCGAGGCGCAGGACGAGAGCAGCACGCAGCGCAGCGCGGTCGCCGCGGTGCAGCAGCAGATCCAGGTGCTCGCGGCCGAGGCGCGTGGCGTCGACGAGCGGTGGACGCAGGCCGAGGCGCGCCGCGACCGGCTCGCCGGAGAAGAGAAGTCGCTCGTCCAGGTCGTTCCGGGCGAGCTCGAGGCAGCACAGCGCGACGCCGCTGCGGCCGAGGCCAAGCACAAGGCGGCGCTCGCCGTCGTCGCCGACTGGCAGACGCGCATCCCGGCGCTCGACGACGAGCGCAGGAGCCTGCAGGAGCTCGTCAACGACGAGGCGCGGCGCCACGCCGAGCTCGGCGCGCGGCTGGCAGCGCTGCAGGCGCTGCAGGAGAAGGTGCAGGTCGAGAACAAGCTGAAGCCGTGGCTCTCGAAGCACGGCCTCGATTCGCTCGCGGGCCTGTGGACGCGGATCCGCATCGAGCCGGGCTGGGAGGCCGCGCTCGAAGCGGCGCTGCGCGAGCGGCTCGGCGCGCTCGAGGTCGGCAGGCTCGACACCGTGCGCGCGTTCGCCGCCGACGCGCCGCCGGCGCGGCTCGCGTTCTTCACCGCGTCCGGTGCGAGCTACGCGCCGTCGCACCGCACGTTGCCGCGGCTTGCCGATCTGCTCCATCTCGGCGACGCCGGCCTCGCCGCGCTGCTCGCCGACTGGCTCGAAGGCGTCTACACCGCGACCGACTTCGACGCCGCGCTCGCGGCGCGATCGAGCCTGACGCACGGCGAGGTCATCATGACCCGCGAAGGGCATGCGGTCAGCCAGTTCGCGGTGAGCTTCTACGCCCCCGACTCGGAGCAGGCCGGCCTGCTCGCGCGCGCGCAGGAGATCGAGAACCTCGAACGGCAGACGCGCGCGCAGGCGCTCGTCAGCGAGGAGTCGAAGAGCCGCCTCGTGCGTGCCGAGGCGGCGAGCAGCGATGCCGCCGCGCATCTCGCCCAGAGCCAGCGCGAGGCGGCGCGCCTGCAGTCGGAGGCGCACCGGCAGCACGTCGAGCTCGTCCGCCTGACGCAGCTCGTCGAGCAGACGAGCCGGCGCCGCGAGCAGCTCGAAGGCGAACGTCGTGCGCTCGACGACGAGTTCGCCGAGCTCGGTGCGCGTCGTCGCGAAGCCGAGGCCAAGTTCGACGCGCTCGACGCCGAGCTCGGCGTCGCGCAGGAACGGCAGGCCGAGCTCGACGAGGCGATGCTCGCGGCGAGCGCAGCGCTCGACGGCGGCCGCGACGAGCACCGCGCGCTCGAGCGTCGCGCGCAGGAAGGGCAGTTCGAGCTGCGCGCGTTGGCGGCGCGCCGGCAGGAGCTCGAGCGCGCGATGGCGACCGCGCGCGAGCAGCTGCAGAAGAACGTCGAAGCCGACGCCGCGCTCGTCGCCGAGCTCGCGCAGCTCACCGACGAGCCTGCGCAGGCCGAGCTGCACACCGCAGTCGCGGCGCGTCTCGAGCACGAGCAGCGGCTCGGCGAGAAGCGCAGCCTCTACGACGACCTCTCGCAAAAGCTCCGCCGCGCCGACGAAGCGCGGCTCGGCCACGAGCAGGCGCTGCAGCCGCTGCGCGACAAAGTCGGCGCGCTGCAGCTCGAGCAACAGGCGGCGCAGCTCGGCGGCGCGCAGTTCGACGAGCAGCTCACCGCGGCGGGCGTCGATCGCGAGCAGATCGCCGCATCGATCGAGGAGGGCGGCGTCAAGCTGTCGGGATTGCAGAGCAGGATCGACGCGCTCAACCGCGAGATCGAGGCGCTCGGCGCCGTCAACCTCGCCGCGCTCGAGGAGCTCGGGCAGGCGCGCGAGCGCAAGAGCTTCCTCGACGCGCAAAGCGCCGACCTCGGCGAAGCGATGACGACGCTCGAGGACGCGATCAAGAAGATCGACCTCGAGACGCGTGCCCTCCTGCAGACGACCTTCGACCAGGTCAACGACCACTTCGGCCGCATGTTCCCGACCCTCTTCGGCGGCGGCACAGCGCGCCTCGTCATGACCGGCGACGAGATCCTCGACGCCGGCGTGCAGGTCATGGCGCAGCCGCCGGGGAAGAAGAACAGCTCGATCCACCTGCTCTCGGGCGGCGAGAAGGCACTGGCGGCGATCGCGCTCGTGTTCGCGATCTTCCAGCTCAACCCGGCGCCGTTCTGCCTGCTCGACGAGGTCGACGCGCCGCTCGACGACGCCAACACCGAGCGCTACGCCAAGCTCGTCACCGAGATGGCGAAGGCGACGCAGTTCCTCTTCATCAGCCACAACCGGATCGCGATGGAGATGGCCGAGCAGCTGATCGGCGTGACGATGCAGGAGCAGGGAGTCTCGCGGATCGTCACCGTCGACATGCCGGGTGCGATGCGGCTCGCCGAAGCGGCGTAGGGTCCTTGAACAGCCTCACCGTCGCGCTCGCTTCGCTCGGCGGCATCGTGCTCGCCGGCGTCATTGCGCACGGCGCGTGGCAGGCGCGCCGCGCCGGGCCGAAGCGCGCGGCACCCGTCGTTCGCGAAGAGCCGAGCGCAGCGGCGACGAGCGCGAGCGACCCGGCCGCGGCGCTCGCCGACGACGACGGCGGCGACACCGCGGCCGCTGCGCCGGTGCGGCGCGTCTCGAAGCGCCTTCCGATCCAGCTCGATGCGCTGATCGACGCGTTCGCGCCGGTCGTCCTCGAGGCGCCGATCGCCGGCGACGCGCTGCTCGCGCATCTGCCGTCGAAGCGGCACGTCGGCAGCAAGCTCGTCCTCGTCGAAGGTCTCGACGTCGAGAGCGGCCGTTGGGAAGCGCCGGTGTCCGGCAAGCGCTACGGCGAGCTGCAGGCCGGCGTCCAGCTCGCGAGCCGCACGGGGCCGCTCAACGAGATCGAGTACTCCGAGTTCATGCAGCGCATGCAGGTGTTCGCCGAGGCGATCGGCGCCAGCCTCGACCCGCCCGACATGCTCGAGGTGATGGCGCGCGCGCGCGAGCTCGACGCGTTCGCGAGCGAGCACGACGCGCAGCTCGCGGTGCACCTGCGCGCGCGCGGCGCGGCGTGGAGCGTCGGCTACATCCAGCAGCACGCGCGGCGGCACGGCTTCGTTCCCGGCGTCGTTCCCGGCCGGCTCGTCTATCCGTCGGCGGAGGAGGGCGGCCCGCCGGTCCTGACGCTGACGTTCGATCCGCAGGCGGCGCTCGCCGACGAGCCCGACCGCGCCGCGGTGCGCGACGTCACGCTCGCCTTCGACGTGCCGCAGACCGCCGCCGCCGCCGAGCCGTTTCGCGCCTGGCAGGCAGCGGCGCAGGCGCTCGCGGTCGGCATGGACGCCGAGGTCAGCGACGACGACGGCCGGCCACTCACGAGCGCCGGGTTCGAGGCGATCGGCGCCGACCTGGGCAAGCTCTACCAGGCGCTCGAGGCGCGCGATCTCGGCGCCGGCACGCCCGCGGCGCGGCGCCTCTTCAGCTAGGAGTCGCGATGGAGCTGCATCGTGCGCTCGCCGGCGTCTGACCGCACGAACACGACCACCGACCCAGCGGCGCGCGCCGCCGAGCTGCGCGCGCTGCTGACGCGCCACGCGCACGCGTACTACGTGCTCGACGCGCCCGCGATCCCCGACGCCGAGTACGACGCGCTGTTCCAGGAGCTGCAGGCGATCGAAGCCGCGCACCCCGAGCTCGTCAGCGCCGATTCGCCGACGCAGCGCGTCTTCGGTGCCGTCCTCGAAGGCCTGCAGCCGGTCCGCCACGCGGTGCCGATGCTCTCGATCGAGACCGAGACCGACACCAGCGCCGCCGGCGCGGAGAAGTTCGACGCGCGCATCCGCCGGCTCCTGGCGCTCGCCGACGACGCGCCGCCGGTCGCGTACTGCGCCGAGCTCAAGTTCGACGGCCTGGCGATCAGCCTGCGCTACGAGCGCGGCGAGCTCGCGCAGGCGGCGACGCGCGGCGACGGCGAGACCGGCGAGGACGTCACCCACACGGTGCGAACGATCGCGTCGATCCCGCGCCGGCTGAAGAAGGTCGACGCGCGCGTGCTCGAGATCCGCGGCGAGGTCTTCATGCGGCGCGACGACTTCGAGCACCTCAACGAGCGGCAGAGAAAGCTCATCGAGGCGGGCGCGAAGAACGAGAAGACGTTCGTCAATCCGCGCAACGCCGCCGCCGGCGTCGTTCGCCAGCTCGACGCCAGGAATGCGGCGAAACGTCCGCTCAGCTTCTTCGCGTACGGGCTCGGCGAGGTCGACGGCTGGCCGATCCCGGCGACGCAGACGGCGATCCTCGACGCCTTCGACGCGATGGGCGTTCCGGCCAGCCCGCTGCACGCGCGCGTCGAGGGCGCGGCTGGGCTCGTCGCCTTCCACGCCGCCGTCGCCGAGCGGCGCGATGCGCTGCCGTACGACATCGACGGCGTCGTCTACAAGGTCGACGAGCGCGCGCTGCAGGAAAAGCTCGGCTTCAAGACGCGCGAGCCGCGCTGGGCGGTCGCGCAGAAGTACCCGGCGCAGGAAAAGACGACGCTGCTGAAGGCGATCGACATCCAGGTCGGTCGCACCGGCAAGCTCACTCCGGTGGCCAAGCTCGAGCCGGTCTTCGTCGGCGGCACGACGGTCTCGAACGCGACGCTGCACAACGAGGAGGAAGTCCATCGCAAGGACGTCCGCGTCGGCGACACCGTCATCGTCCGTCGCGCCGGCGACGTCATCCCGGAAATCGTCGGCGTCGTCGTCGAGCGGCGGCCGAAGGACGTCGCGCCGCCGTTCGATCTCGTCGCGCAGCTCGGCGGCAAGTGCCCGGTCTGCGGCAGCGCGATCGAGCGCGAGGAGGGCGAGGTCGACTGGCGCTGCAGCGGCGGCCTCTTCTGCGCGGCGCAACGCAAGCACGCGATCCTGCACTTCGCGAGCCGGCGCGCGCTCGACATCGAAGGCCTCGGCGAGAAGATCGTCGACCAGCTCGTCGATACCGGCCTCGTCCGCTCGCTCGCCGACGTCTACGCGCTGACGCAAGCGCAGCTCGAGGCGCTCGAGCGGATGGCCACCAAGAGCGCGGCCAACCTGATCGCGAGCATCGCGGCGAGCAGGAAGACGACGCTCGCGCGATTCCTGTACGGCCTCGGCATCCGCCATGTCGGCGAGTCGACGGCGAAGGATCTTGCCCGTCACTTCGGCAACATCGAGCGGCTGCGCCGTGCGAGCGTCGAGCAGCTGCTCGAGGTGCCCGACGTCGGGCCGATCGTCGCCGAGAGCATCCACGCCTTCTTCGCCGAGCCGCACAACCAGCAGGTGATCGACGCGCTGCTCGCCGCCGGCTTCGAATGGCCCGAGAGCGACGGCGTCGTCGAGGAAGCGCCGAAGCCGCTCGCCGGCAAGACGTTCGTCCTCACCGGCACGTTGCCGACGCTGGCGCGCGAGGACGCCAAGGAGATGATCGAGTCGCTCGGCGGCAAGGTCGCGGGGTCGGTGTCGAAGAAGACCGACTACGTCGTCGCCGGCAGCGAGGCGGGCAGCAAGCTCGCGAAGGCCGAGGAGCTCGGCGTTGCAGTGCTCGACGAGGCGGCGCTGCTGGCCCTCTTCGGGGCGAAGTCGTGAGCGCGCTCGACGCGGGCTGGCTGCGTGCGGCACGCGCGCGCGCCGACGTCGAGCCGGTCGTTGTGCGTGTTCCGCTCTCGCTCGCGGGCCCGTCGCCGGCGATGCCCGTGCATCGGATCGGCAGCATCGAGTCGGCGATCGCGGAGCGGATGGTCGCGGCGCGGCTGCCGATCGCGGCGCGTGCGGCGGGCTACTGCATCGCCGCTCCGGCCGCGGCCTCGTTGCATGCGATCGCGCGCTGGCTGCACGCCGAGAAGATCGCCGCGCACTGGCGCGGCGAGCTGCTCGCGGTCGTCGACGACGAAGGCCGCACCGTCGGCGCGATCGAGCGCGGCGTCGTCCGCGTCCTCGGCCTCGCGACCGAGGCGGTGCACCTCGTCGGCGCCGACGCGCGCGGCGCGACCTGGGTGCAGAAGCGCGCGCAGACGAAGTCGACCGACCCGGGCCTGTGGGACACGACGATGGGCGGCCAGGTCGCCGCCGGCGAGGCGGTCGGCACGACCTTGATGCGCGAGACGATGGAAGAGGCGGGAATCGACGTCGCGCTGCTGAGCGATCTCGTCCACGCGCCGCCGATCCTGATCCGGCGGCCGGTGCACGAGGGCTACATGGTCGAGCGCATCGAGATCTTCCGCGGCGTCGTTCCCGACGCCATCGATCCGACCAACCGCGACGGCGAGGTCGAGCGTTTCGAGCGCCTCGACGATGCGGCGCTCGTCGAGCGGCTCGCGGCGGGCGAGTTCACGCTCGAGGCGACGCTGATCCTCGGCGCTGAGCTCGAGCGGCGCGGCGTCGTCGAGGCGTCTGATCGTTGACCGCGGCTGCGTTCACCGGCGTGCGCGTTCGTGCTCCACGGGGGAGGTGAGCGGCGAGCATGCCCCGGGCTGCGCTGGCCTGCCCGGATCGCCGGCACGGCCGGCAAAGCCCAGGTCGTACCCACCGCTCGCCGTCCGCGTGTGTCGCTTGCCAACGAACTCGCGCGATCGATCGACGATCACGGGTCCCCGACGATCGCCCCGCGCAGCGCCGCGAGGACGGCGTCGGGCGCCTCGCTCATGAGCGCGTGGCCGCACGGCAGCGTCACCGTGCGCGCGCGCAGCGCAGCGGCGAGCTCGACGGCCTGGCTCGCGAACGTCATCTGGTCGCGCGCGCCGACGACGAGCGTCGTCGGGCACGTCACCCGAGCAGCGGCGGCGATCGCCCCGGCGTAGCGGTCGCAGACCTGGAAGTCGTTGACGAAGAGGTTGGTCTCGCGCTGGCCGTCGTGCGTGCGCCGCATCAGGGCGCGGTCGCTGCCGTGCAGCCACGCTCCCGGACCCGGGTACGACGGCTTGGCGGCGAACGTCGCGTGCGAATACGCGAGCACGCTCTCGATCGCCGCGTGCGCGTCGTCGCGCGCGGCGTCGAGCAGCGCCGGCGAGACCTTCATCGGAAAGGCGGTGCCGACCATGACGAGATGGCGCACCCGCTCGGGCGCGCGCGCCGCCGCCTCGAGCGCGATCAGCGATCCCATGCTGTGGCCGACGAGCGATGCCGATGCGACGCCGGCGGCGTCGAGCAGCGCGAGCAGCCAGTCGGCGAGCGCCTCGACGCTCGCGAGCGGCGCGCCTGCGCTCCTGCCGTGGCCCGGCAGGTCGGGCGCGAGGACGGCGTGGCCGTGGTGCGCGAACCAGCGCGCCGCGAGCGTCCAGCTGCTGTGGTCGTGGAGCGCGCCGTGCAGCAGGACGACGCACGGCAGCGCCGCGTCGAACGGCTTGCCGCCGGTGTACGCGTAGGCGTCGCGCTGCACGCCGCCGGCTGCGATCGCGAGCTTCATCGCACCGCCGCCGCGGCCTTCAGCGCGCGCTTCAGGTCGTCGATCAGGTCGTCCGCATCCTCGAGGCCGATCGAGAGGCGGATCGTCGCCGCGCCGATGCCGGCGCGCGCGAGCGCCGCGTCGTCCATCCGGAAGTGCGTCGTCGACGCCGGGTGGATGACGAGCGAGCGGCAGTCGCCGACGTTGGCCAGATGCGAGAAGATCTTCAGCGCCTCGATGAACGCGCGGCCGTGCTCGCGCGCGCCCCGGAGATCGAAGCTGAAGACGGCGCCGCAGCCGCGCGGCAGGAGACGCTTCGCGAGCGCGTGGTCGGGGTGCGACTCGAGCTCGGGATAGGCGACGCTCGCGACCATCGCGTGCCCGGCGAGGAACGCCACGATCTTGCGCGTGCTCTCGACGTGGCGCGCCATCCTGAGCGGCAGCGTCTCGAGACCCTGCAGCACCAGCCACGCGGCCATCGGGTTCATGCTCGCACCGAAGTCGCGCAGCCCTTCGCGGCGCGCGCGCAGCAGGAAGGCGCCGACCGTGCTCTCCTCGCTGAAGACCATGCCGTGGAAGCCTTCGTACGGCGCGGTCAGCTCGGCGAAGCGGCCGCTCGCCGCGTTGGCGCGGTCCCAGTCGAAGTTGCCGCTGTCGACGAGGACGCCGCCGATCACGGTGCCGTGGCCGGAGAGGAACTTGGTCGCCGAGTGGTAGAGGAGGTCGGCGCCGTGCTCGAACGGGCGCAGCAGCCACGGCGTCGTGAACGTCGAGTCGACGAGCAGCGGCAGGTGGCGCTCGTGCGCGATCTCGGCGACCGCCGGAAGGTCGAGGACGTCGAGCCCGGGGTTGCCGAGCGTCTCGCCGAACAGAAGCCGCGTCTCCGGACGGATCGCCCCGCGCCAGCCGTCGAGGTCGCCGGGGCGGACGAACGTCGTCGCAATGCCGAACCGCGGCAGGGTGTACGCGAGCAGGTTGTGCGAGCCACCGTAGAGCGCGCTCGACGCGACGACGTGCGCGCCGGCGCCGGCGATGGTCGCGATCGCGAGGTGCAGCGCCGCCTGCCCGCTCGCCGTCGCGATCGCGCCGCTGCCGCCCTCGAGCGCGGCGACGCGCTCCTCGAGCACCGCGTTGGTCGGGTTCGAGATGCGGCTGTAGACGTGGCCGGAGCGCTCCATGTTGAAGAGCGACGCGGCGTGGTCGCTCGACTCGAACACGAACGACGTCGTCAGGTGGATCGGCACTGCACGCGCTCCGGTCGCCGGGTCGGGCGCGGCGCCGGCGTGGACGGCGAGGGTGTCGAAGCCTGGATTGGCGGAGCCCGTCATGGTGCGAGAGGTCGTCTGCGACCGGCGATTGTGGGCTAATATGGTTCGCCAAACGCCGCAGGCGGCCCCGGCGCAGGACCGTCTCTCCATCGACAGCTCACAGCGGAGACGACCATGAAAGTCAGCGACATCTTGCGGGTCAAGGGCGGCACCCTGTTCACCGTCGCTCCCGACGAGCCCCTCTCGTCGGCGCTCAACGTCATGTCGCAGCACGACATCGGCTCGCTCGTCGTCATGAAGGGCGGCGAGCTCGTCGGCATGCTGACGTTTCGCGAGGTGATCCAGGCGGTCGTCCACAACGGCGGCGCGCTCGGCAACACCCGGGTGCGCGACGTCATGGACACGTCGCCGCTCGTCTGCTCGCCGCAGACCGAGCTCGACGACGTCCGCCGCATGATGCTCGGCAGGCACGCGCGCTACATGCCGGTCCTCGCCGACAAGACGCTGATGGGAGTCGTCTCGTTCTACGACGTCGCCAAGGCGGTCGTCGACAGCCAGGACTTCGAGAACCGGATGCTGAAGGCCTACATCCGCGACTGGCCGGTCGACAGCCGCGACGAGCAGCCGTCGTCGCCGGCGAACTGAGCACAAGGGTCCGCGCGCGCGAATGTCCGGGAGCACGCTCGGCACGCTGTTCTGTGTCACCACCTTCGGCGAGAGCCACGGTCCGGCGATCGGCTGCGTCGTCGACGGCTGCCCGCCTGGGCTCGAGCTCTCCGAGGCCGACATCCAGCCCGACCTCGATCGTCGGCGGCCCGGCACGTCGCGCCATGTCACGCAGCGAAAGGAAGACGACAAGGTCGAGATCCTCTCCGGCGTCTTCGAGGGCCGGACGACGGGAACGCCGATCGCGCTCCTGATCCGCAACACCGACCAGCGCAGCAAGGACTACGCGAACCTGCTCGACACGTTCCGCCCCGGCCACGCCGACTACACGTACCACCACAAGTACGGCCTGCGCGATCCGCGCGGCGGCGGCCGCGCGTCGGCGCGGCTGACCGCGCCCGCGGTCGGCGCCGCGGCGATCGCGAAGAAGTGGCTGCGCGAGCACTGCGGCACCAGCTTCTTCGGCCACCTCACCGCGATCGGCGAGATCGCGATCCCGTTCGAGGGCTGGCAGCACGTCGGCGACAACCCGTTCTTCGCCGCCAACGCGAGCGACATCGCGCGCATCGAGGCGTACGTCGACGAGCTGCGCAAGGCCGGCGACAGCTGCGGCGCGCGCGTCGACGTCGTCGCGCGCGGCGTCCCGGTCGGCCTCGGCGAGCCGCTGTACGACAAGCTCGACGCCGACATCGCCCACGCGATGATGGGGATCAATGCGGTCAAGGGCGTCGAGATCGGCGCCGGCTTCGCGTCGATCGCGCAGCGCGGCTCGGTGCACGGCGACGAGCTGACGCCCGAAGGCTTCGCGAGCAACAACGCCGGCGGCGTCCTCGGCGGCATCTCGACCGGCCAGGACATCACCGTCTCGCTCGCGATCAAGCCGACGAGCTCGATCCGCACGCCGCGCCGCTCGATCGACCGCGCAGGCGAGGCGACGACGGTCGAGACGCTCGGTCGCCACGATCCGTGCGTCGGCATCCGCGCGACGCCGATCGCCGAAGCGATGCTCGCGCTGGTGGTGATGGACCACGTCCTGCGGCACCGCGCGCAGTGCGGCGACGTCCGCTTGCCGGTGCCGCCGATTCCCGCGCAGGCGCCTTGAGCGGCCGCGCACCGGCCGCGCGCCCGACGGTCGTTCCGTTCGCGGCCGTCTCGTTCGCGTACTTCGGCTACGCGGGCCTCGTCAGCACGTATGGTCCGCTCTGGTTCCAGAGCCTCGGCTACTCGACGTTCGCGATCGGCGTGCTGACGGCGCTGCAGAGCTCGACGCGGCTGTTCAGCCCGTACGCGTGGGGCTGGTTCGCCGACCACACCGGCAAGCGCGAGCGGCTGCTGACGCTCGCCGCCGGCGGCTCGTTCGTCGCCTCCCTCGGCTACTTCTTCCCGGTCGACTAAGCCTGGGTCGCGGCGGTGACGTTCGTCCTCTTCGTCTGCACGGCCGGCGTCATTCCGATCAACGAGGCGACGCTCGCGCATCGCGTGACGAGCGGCGGCAAGCTCGACCTCGCGCGCTACGGGCGGGTGCGCGTCTGGGGCTCGGTCGGCTTCGTCGTCGCGGTGACGGCGAGCGGCTTCGGGCTCCAGCAGGCGGGGGTCGCGCGTTTCCCGCTCCTCGTCGCGCTGCTGCTCGCGCTCCTCGTCGTCGCGGCGTGGCAGCTCCCGGGCTCGGGCGAGCCGGCGCACGGCGCGGCGATCGCCGCCGGGGCGCTGCGCGTGCTGCGCGAGCCGGTCGTCGCCTGGTTCTTCGCCGGCGTCTTCCTGACCGTCCTCGCGCACACCAGCCTGTACGCGTTCTATTCGCTCTACCTCGCCTCGCTCGGCTACACGAAGGGCGACATCGGCGTGTTGTGGGCGATCGGCGTCGTCGCCGAGGTCGTCTGGTTCTGGTACCAGGGCCGCTGGATCCACCGCTGGACGACGCACGCCTGGCTCGTCGCCGCGGCGCTGGTGTCGGCACTGCGCTTCGCCCTCATCGCGGCGTTCGGCGCGTCGGTCGCGGTCCTCGTCTTCGCGCAGTGCCTGCACGCGATCACCTTCGCCGCCCAGCATTCGGCGTGCATCGCGGTCATCTCGCGCCACTTTCCGGGGCGCCTGCGCGGCCGGGGCCAGGCGCTCTACGCCGTGCTCGGCTACGGCGCGTCGGGGGTCGTCGGCGGGGTCGCTGGCGGCGCGTTGAGCGAGGTCGCCGGCTTCGCCTCGGTGTTCTGGGCCGCCGCCGCGGTGGCGCTGGTGGCGGCGTGGTGCTGCGGACAGGCGCTGCGCCGCGAGCAGGCCGCGTCCGCCTGAGCTGCGCCGCCCGTCGGCGACGGTTGCGGCTCGACCCCCGCAACGCGCAGCCCGTCGCATCGCCAAGGAGGCGCGGTAGGCACAGTCCTACACTTCGGCCCATGCAACACGCGAGCGGCTCAGCGCCGGTCCACAAGACGAGGCGACGGGTCTGGCTGGGGATCGCCGGAGCGGCCGTGCTCGCCGTCACGGCAGCCGCGGGCCTCTCGAAGACGCAGCTCTTTCGCGGCGGCGACAAGGACAAGGACAAGACGCCGGTGCCGCTCGAGTTCGTCGCGACCGAAGTCGCGAAGCCGGTGCGCGCGCGGCTGCCGGTGACGATCGAGTTCTCCGGCCCGCTCGTCGCTCCGCAGACCGCGATCGTTCGCGCCAAGGCCGCGGGGACGCTGCTCTCGCTCAACGTCGCCGAGGGCAGCCGCGTCAAGGCCGGGCAGGTGATCGGCGCGATCGACCTGACCGACCTGCAGAGCCGCGCCGCCGACCGCGCCGCGCTCGTCGAGTCGGCGCAGGCGTCGCTCGCCGAAGCCGAGCGGCAGCACACCGCCAACGTCGGCCTGGCAGCGCAGAACTTCATCTCGCCGACGGCGCTGCAGACGTCGCAGGCGAAGCTCGACGCAGCGCGCGCGCAGCTCAAGTCGGCACAGGCGCAGCTCGCGATGTCGCACGTCGGGCTGCGCGACGCGACGCTCGCGGTGCCGATCTCCGGGATCGTCGGCAAGCGCCACGTCGTGCCGGGCGAGAAGGTCAGCGCCGAGCAGCCGGTCGTCACGGTCGTCGACCTGTCGACGCTCGAGCTCGCCGGCACCGTCGGCACGCACGAGGTGTCGCTGCTCGCGCCCGGACAGCCGGCGACGATGCGCATCGAAGGGACGAACGAAGACGTCGCCGGCCGGATCGACCGCATCGCGCCGGCGGCCGAGGCCGGGACGCGCGCGATCGGCGTCGTCGTCGTGCTCGACAACCGCGGCGAGCACTTCCGCGCCGGGCAGTACGCGCAGGCGCGCGTGTCGATCGCCGACGCGACCGAGCGGACGACCGTGCCGCTCGCTGCCGTCGGCCAGGCGTCGGGCCAGGACTACGTCTGGACGATCGAGAAGGGCGCGCTCGTCCGCCGCATCGTCGTCACCGGCCGGCGCGACCTCGCGTCGGGACGCGTCGAGATCGTCAAGGGCCTGGCCGACGACGCCCAGCTCCTCGCGATGCGCTTCGACAACCTGAAGGAAGGCGCGCCCGCGAAGATCGTGCCGCGGCGCGGCAGCGCCGACTCGACGTCGTCGCCGGCGCTCGGCCTGAACTCGCCGTCGTCGTCGGCGTCGGCAGCGGCAGTGCCGCGCTCGTAGCCGCCGCCTCCGGGCTCCACTGCGATGTGGTTCACGCGCGTCTCGATCGCCAACCCCGTCTTTGCGACGATGGTGATGGCGGCGCTGTGCGTGCTCGGCATCTTCTCGTACAGCCAGCTGCGCGTCGAGCGACTGCCCGACATCGCGCCGCCGATCGTCTTCGTGAGCGTCGCCTATCCGGGCGCATCGCCCGAGGCGACCGAGAGCGAGCTGACGCGCCCGATCGAGCTCTCGCTGAACGGCATCGCCGGCGTCAAGATGATCCGCTCGAACAGCCTCGAGGGGCGCAGCGAGACGGTGGTCGAATTCCAGCTCTCGGCCGACATGAACCGCGCCGTGCAGGACGTGCGCGACAAGGTCGCCGCGGTGCAGCCGAACTTCCCGCGCGACGCGAAGCAGCCGTTCATCTCGCGCTTCGACGGCGACAACGCGCAGCCGACGGTCTACCTCTCGCTGCTCGGCAGCGAGCGCAGCGCCCGCGAGCTGTCGCTGCTCGCCGACCAGGTCGTGCGCAAGCGCCTCGAGCGCGCTCCCGGCGTCGCCCGCGTCGACGTCGGCGGCATGACGGTGCGCCAGGTCCGGATCGATCTCGACCCGCAGCGGCTGCGCGCGATGCAGCTGACGCCGGCCGACGTCTCGACCGCGCTGCAGCGCGCCAACGCCGACGTGCCGGTGGGGCTGCTGACGGGCACCAAGGAAGACGCGATCGTGCGCGTCGAAGGCAAGATCAAGGACGCCAAGGCGTTCGCCGACATCGTCATCGCGTCGCGCAACAACGCCGTCGTCCGCCTCGGCGACCTCGGCACGCTCGTCGAGCGCGAGCGCGAGGCCGACTCGATCTCGCGCGACGACGGCGTGCCGTCGATCTCGTTTCAGGTCTACAAGCAGCAGGACGCCAACATCGTCGAGACCGGCGAGGCGATCAAGGCCGCTGCCGACGAGCTGCGCAAGACCTTGCCGCCGGGCGTCGAGCTGCGCCTCGTCTACGCCGACAGCGACTGGGTCGCGCGCTCGCTCTCGGGCGTCAAGGCGACGCTGATCGAGGGCGCTCTGCTCACGATCGCGATCGTCTTTCTCTTCCTGCACAGCTGGCGCAGCACGGTCATCACCGGGTTGACGCTGCCGATCGCGGTGATCTCGTCGTTCATCGCCGTCTACCTGTTCGGCTTCACGATCAACTTCATGACGATGATGGCGCTGTCGCTGTGCATCGGGTTGCTGATCGACGACGCGATCGTCGTGCGCGAGAACATCGTCCGCCACGTCCACCTCGGCCGCGGCCATCGCGAGGCGGCGCAGGCCGGCACCGACGAGATCGGCCTCGCGGTGATGGCGACGACGTTCGCGATCTGCGCCGTCTTCGTCCCGGTCGCGTTCATGAAGGGCATCGTCGGCAAGTTCTTCTTTCCGTTCGGCATCACGGTGGCCGTTGCGGTGCTGGTGTCGCTCTTCGTGAGCTTCACGCTCGATCCGATGCTGTCGAGCATCTGGCGCGACCCGCCGGGCAGCCGGCTGCTGCGGGTGCCTGTGCTCGGTCAGCTGATGCGCGGCACCGACCGCCTGCTCGACGTCCTCCACGGCATCTACGAGCGGCTGATCCACTGGATCTTCTCGGCCCGGCGCTGGCGCGTCCTGGTGCCGCCGCTGCCGGCGTACGGCCATCCGTTCGCCGCCGACGGCCGTCGCGACAAGGCCGCGCCGCGGCGGCTGCGCTTCGCGACGATCACGCCGCGTGCGGTCGTCGTCCTCGCCGGGCTCGCGAGCTTCGCGATCGCGATCGCGATCGCGCCGCTCGTCGGCACCGAGTTCATTCCGGAGAGCGACGACAGCTACATCCGCCTCAACATCACGCTGCCGGTCGGCACGAGCCTCAAGCGTGGCAGCGACAAGCTGCTCCAGGTCGAGGACGCGATCCGGCCGATGCCCGAAATCCGCATGATCTCGACCTCGATCGGCGACACCGGCAGCGGCCTGCGCAACTCGGCGCAGCTGTCGATCCAGCTCGTCAAGCCGCACGAGCGCAAGCGCAGCCAGAAGCAGGTCGAGAAGGCGATCCGCGCCGCGCTGAAGCCGATCCCCGGCATCGAGGTCACGCTCGGCAACCAGCCGATCTACGTCGCGCTGCTCGGCCCCGACCCGGACGTCCTCGAGCGCGAGGTGCTGCGCCTGCGCGACCGCGTCGCCAAGGTGCCCGGCATCGCCGACCTGACGACGTCGGTGCTGCCTGGCATCCCGGCCTACGCCGTGCGGCTGAAGCAGGACGCGGCGCGCGAGCTCGGCCTGTCGACGATGCAGCTCGCCTCGAGTCTGCGCACGTTCGTCAACGGCGACGTCGCGACGTACTGGACGTCGCCCGACGGCGAGCAGGTCGACGTCGAGCTGCGGCTGCCGCAGACCTCGCGCGAGAACGTCGCGCAGCTGAACGAGCTGCCGGTCGCGTACGCCAAGGACGGCACGCCGATCGCGCTCGCGAGCGTCGCCGACATCGTTCCGGTCACGAACCCGGTCGTCATCAAGCGCCAGGACCTGCAGCGCCGCCAGGCGATCTACGCCGGCACCGAAGGGCGGCCGAGCGGCGACGTCGGTGCCGACGTCCAGAAGATCGTCAAGGAGTGGCAGCTGCCGCCCGGCTACCGCTTCGACGTCGGCGGGCAGACGCGCGACCAGCAGGAGGCGTTCACCGGTGTGCTGTTCGCGCTCGGCGCGGCGGTGATCTTCATCTACATCGTGCTGGCGTCGCAGTTCTCGAGCTTCCTGCAGCCGCTCGCGATCATGGCGTCGCTGCCGCTCGCGCTGATCGGCGTCATGCTCGCGCTGCTGGTCACGCGCTCGACGCTGAACCTCTTCTCGATGATCGGCCTCGTCATGCTGATGGGCCTCGTCACGAAGAACGCGATCCTGCTCGTCGACTTCGCCAACCACGGCCGCCGCGCCGGCCTTTCGGTTCCCGAGGCGCTGCTGCAGGCCGGGCTCGTGCGCATGCGGCCGATCATCATGACGACGGCGGCGATGATCTTCGGCATGCTCCCGCTCGCGCTCGCCCTCGACGAAGGCGGCGAGCTGCAGGCCCCGATGGGCCGCGCGATCATCGGCGGCGTCATCACGTCGACCCTGCTGACGCTGGTCGTCGTTCCGGTCCTCTACAGCTATCTCGTCCGCGACAAGCGTTCTGCTGTGACAGCCGACGAGCCTCTTCGTTCGGCCGGAGGCGCTTTGCCTTCACACGTGCCGGCTTCGAAGGACTGAGCGCGAATCGGGCACCGAGCACGCTCGGGCACCGGGTGCAGCACCGGCCGCGACTCGCTGCACCGAGCGCGTCCGCGTCGGCGTCCACCGTTTGGCGTTGCGCATGTCTTCTGCGCGGCGCACGACGTGCCGGGCATCGCGGTGGGGTGGCTGGGTGGAGCGGAAGTAAAGGAGGAGGACCGGCCGTCCCGGCCTGGTCCGGGGGGCATGGAGCGGAACCCGGCGACCCCGCCGCGATGCCGCGCTTCCACCGCCGAACGAACGCGAGCGGAAACCTCAATCCTCGTAGCTCGCCATGGGCGGACACGAGCACGACAGATTGCGATCGCCCCAAACGTTGTCGACTCGCGCCACCGGCGACCAGTACTTGTCGTGGCGCAACGAGCCGTTGGGGTATGCAGCGTCCTCGCGCGAATACGCGTGCGACCAGTCGGAGACGAGAAGCGACGCAGCGGTGTGCGGTGCGCCTTTCAACGGGTTGTCGTCGTGCGGCCATTCGCCGCGCTCGACCTTCGCGATCTCGCCGCGGATCGCGATCATCGCGTCGCAGAAGCGGTCGAGCTCGTGCAGCGACTCGCTTTCGGTCGGCTCGACCATCAACGTGCCGGGGACGGGGAAGCTGAGCGTCGGCGCGTGGAAGCCGTAGTCGATCAGGCGCTTGGCGACGTCCTCCGCGGTGACGCCGTCGGCGCCGCCGGTCGACTCCTTCAGCGGCCGAAGGTCGAGGATGCACTCGTGCGCGACGCCGCCGCCGCGAAGGCCCTCGACGTTGCCGCTGTAGTGCACCTCGTAATGGTCGGCGAGGCGCGCGGCGACGTAGTTGGCGTTGAGGATCGCGGTCTCGGTCGCTGCGCGCAGGCCCGCTTCGCCCATCATCCGGATGTACATCCAGCTGATCGGCAGCACGCCGGCGTTGCCGAGCGGCGCCGCCGAGACCGCGCCGACCGCGCCTTCGACGCCGCCGCTCGCATGCGCCGGCAGGTACGGCACGAGATCTTCGACGACGCACACCGGCCCGACGCCGGGCCCGCCGCCGCCGTGCGGGATGCAGAACGTCTTGTGCAGGTTGAGATGGCTGACGTCGCCGCCGAACTCGCCCGGCGCGGCGACGCCGACGAGCGCGTTCATGTTGGCGCCGTCGACGTAGACGCGGCCGCCGTGCCGGTGGACGATCTCGCACAGCTCGCGCACGCGCCGCTCGAACACGCCGTACGTCGACGGGTACGTGATCATCACGCAGGCGAGCCGGTCGGCGTGCTGCCTGCACTTCGCCTCGAGGTCGGCGAGGTCGACGTTGCCGTCCGCGTCGCACTTCGTGACGACGACCTGCAGCCCGGCCATCTGCGCGCTCGCCGGGTTGGTGCCGTGCGCGGACTCGGGGATCAGGCAGATCGTGCGCGCCGCGTCGCCGCGCGCCGCGTGCCAGGCGCGGATCGCGAGCAGCCCTGCGTACTCGCCCTGCGAGCCGGCATTCGGCTGCAGGCTGACGCCGGCGTAGCCGGTGGCCTCGCACAGCCACTGCTCGAGCTGGCGCGCGAGCACGGTGTATCCGGTGCGCTGGTCGGCGGGAGCGAACGGATGGATGTTCGCGAACTCGGGCCACGTGATCGGCGCCATCTCGCTCGTCGCGTTCAGCTTCATCGTGCACGAGCCGAGCGGGATCATCGAGCGGTCGAGCGCGAGATCCTTGTCGGCGAGCCGGCGCAGATAGCGCAGCATCGCGGTCTCGCTGTGGTGGCGATGGAAGACGGGGTGCGTGAGGAATGGCGTCGTGCGCCTGAGCGCCTGCGGGATCAGCGGCGCGGCGTCGCGCTCGAGTGCGGCGAAGTCGGGCAGCGCGCGACCATCGCCGGCGAAGACGCGCCAGAGCGCGACGACGTCGTCGGCGGTGGTCGTCTCGTCGAGCGCGATGCCGAGCATCGAGTCGCCCCACTCGGGAAAGCGGCGCAGGTTCATGCCGGCGTCGACGGCGCGCGCAGCGATCGCCGCGGTCGCATCGCCGGTGTCGATCGTCAGGGTGTCGAACGCGGTGTCGTTGCGGACGGTGCGGCCGAGCGTGCGCAAGCCCGTGGCGAGGATCGCGGTCAGCGTCGCGACGCGCTCGGCGATCTTCGTCAGCCCGGCGGGGCCGTGGTAGACCGCGTACATGCTCGCGACCACCGCGGGCAGGACTTGCGCGGTGCAGATGTTGCTCGTCGCCTTCTCACGCCGGATGTGCTGCTCGCGCGTCTGCAGCGCGAGGCGGTAGGCCGTGTCGCCGTGCGCGTCGACGCTGACGCCGACGAGGCGGCCCGGCAGCCCGCGCTTGTACTCGTCGCGGCAGGCGAGGTACGCGGCGTGCGGGCCG
>JASLGD010000072.1 GCA_030150305.1 Caldimonas sp.
GAGACGTGGACGCGCTCGGCGAGTGCCTGGTTGGTGAGCGAGGCATCGGCTTGGAGCGCGTCGAGGATCTTCCAGTCGGTCGGGTCGAGTCGATCCATGTTGCGGATAGAGATCAAAAATGAAATTATGTTCCGCAACGCCGAAGGCGTGGACAATTCCAACGCAAAGTCAAGAATTTCGCAACAAAATTTCTGATCGGACGCTCGATGATGCGCGTGCCAGCCCGGAGCTCCTCATGTGCGGAATCGTCGCCGCGGTCAGCAACCGCAACATCGTCCCGGTCCTCGTCGAGGGCCTGCGCCGCCTCGAATACCGCGGCTACGACTCGTGCGGCGTCGCCGTCCACCAGCGCGGTGGCCTGCGCCGGGCGCGCAGCACCGCGCGCGTCGCCGAGCTCGCCGCCAACGTCGCCGCCGAGCACGTCGAGGGAACGACCGGCATCGCGCACACGCGCTGGGCGACGCACGGCGCGCCGCTCGTCCACAACGCGCATCCGCACTTCTCGCCCGGTCCTCGCAAGGCCACGGCCGATGGCGAGGTCGCTGCCGACGACGCCGAGGCAGGCGAGGCGTCGGGCCTCGCCGCCGCGGGCCGGATCGGCCTCATCCACAACGGGATCATCGAGAACCACGACGAGCTGCGCGACGAGCTGAAGGCCAAGGGCTACGCGTTCGAGACGCAGACCGACACCGAGGTCATCGCCCACCTCATCGACCACCTCAACGACGGCGACCTGCTCGACGCCGTGCAGCGCGCGCTGCCGCGGCTGCGCGGCGCGTACGCGATCGCGGTGATCAGCCGCGACGAGCCGCACCGGGTCGTCGGCGCTCGCCACGGCTCTCCGCTCGTCCTCGGCGTCGGCTCGGCCGAGCGGCCGACCGAGAACTTCCTCGCCTCCGACGCGATGGCGCTTGCCGGCGTCACCGACCGCATCGTCTATCTCGAGGAGGGCGACGTCGTCGACCTGCAGCTCGGCAAGCACTGGATCAGCCACGCCGACGCGAGCGGCACGCAGCGGCGCGTCGAGCGGCCGATCAAGACCGTGATCGCGCACAGCGGCGCCGCCGAGCTCGGGCCGTACCGGCACTACATGCAAAAGGAGATCTTCGAGCAGCCGAAGGCGATCGCCGACACGCTCGACGCCGTCCCCGGCATCGCTCCCGAGCTGTTCGGCGACGGCGCGTACCGCGTCTTCAAGGACGTCGAGTCGGTCCTCATCCTCGCCTGCGGAACGAGCTACTACAGCGGCTCGGTCGCCAAGTACTGGCTCGAGTCGTTCGCCGCGATCCCGACCCAGGTCGAGGTCGCGAGCGAGTACCGCTACCGCGACAGCGTGCCGAATCCGCGCACGCTCGTCGTCACGATCTCGCAGAGCGGCGAGACCGCCGACACGCTCGCCGCGCTCAAGCACGCGCGCGAGCTCGGCATGGCGCACACGCTCACCGTGTGCAACGTCGCGACGAGCGCGATCGTGCGCGAGTCGGCGATGACGTACCTGACGCGCGCCGGCGTCGAGATCGGCGTCGCCTCGACGAAGGCGTTCACGACGCAGCTCGTCGGCCTCTTCCTCCTCACGCTCGCGCTCGCGCAGGTGCGCGGCAGGCTCAGCGACGACGACGAGGCGCGCCACCTCAAGTCGCTGCGCCACCTGCCGGTCGCGGTGCAGGCGGTGCTCGCGCTCGAGCCGCAGATCATCGCCTGGAGCGAGGAGTTCGCGTCGAAAGAGAACGCGCTCTTCCTCGGCCGCGGCATGCACTATCCGGTCGCGCTCGAGGGTGCGCTGAAGCTGAAGGAGATCAGCTACATCCACGCCGAGGCGTATCCAGCAGGCGAGCTCAAGCACGGCCCGCTCGCGCTCGTCACCTCCGAGATGCCGGTCGTCGCGATCGCGCCGAACGACAAGCTGCTCGAGAAGCTCGAGAGCAACCTGCACGAAGTGCGCGCGCGGGGCGGCGAGCTGTTCGTCTTCGCCGACGCCGACACCCGAATCCGCTCGGGCGAGGGCGTCCGCGTCATCCGCATGCCCGAGCACTACGGCGCGCTGTCGCCGATCCTGCACGTCGTGCCGCTGCAGCTGCTCGCGTACCACACCGCGGTCGCGCGCGGCACCGACGTCGACAAGCCGCGCAACCTCGCGAAGAGCGTGACGGTCGAATGACCGGCACGTTCTTCGCCGCGCCGCAGCCACCAGCCACGGGCGCGAAAAGGTGACCGTCGAGCAGCAGCGGGTCGCACGACGAGAAGATCTTCGAGAGCGGCAACAATGCGGCTCCGCCCACGCCGCCGATGAGGAGCCCCGCCGTGACAGAGCAGCGAAGATCGCCGCCGCTCAGGATCCGGATGCACGAGCGCGACAACGTCGCGATCGTCGCCAATGACGGCGGCCTCGAGGCGGGCACCGTCTTCGCCGACGGCCTGCGGCTCGTCGACCGCGTGCCGCAGGGCCACAAGGTCGCGCTCGTCGACATCCCCGCAGGCGGCCCGGTGCGGCGCTACGACGTCGTCATCGGCACCGCGCTGCGCGACCTGGCCGCCGGCAGCTGGGTCCACGAGCGCGTCCTCGCGATGCCCGACGCGCGCCCGCTCGACGGCCTGCCCGTCGCGACCGCGCCGCGAGTCGAGCTCGCTCCGCTCGTCGGCTACACGTTCGAGGGCTATCGCAACGCCGACGGCTCGGTCGGCACGCGCAACATCCTCGCGATCACGCAGACGGTGCAGTGCGTCGCCGGCGTCGTCGACTTCGCGGTGCGGCGGATCAAGAGCGAGCTGCTGCCGAAGTACCCGAACGTCGACGACGTCGTCGCGCTCGAGCACACGTACGGCTGCGGCGTCGCGATCGACGCGCCCGACGCCGACGTGCCCATCCGGACGCTGCGCAACATCACGCTCAACCCGAACTTCGGCAACGAGGTGATGGTCGTGAGCCTCGGCTGCGAGAAGCTGCAGCCCGAGCGTCTGCTGCCTCCGGGGACGTTTCCGATCGTCGACGAGCGCGACGCGAGCGACGTCGGCGCCGAAGGCAGCGACGCGGGCGCCGACGTCGTCTGCCTGCAGGACGACGCGCACGTCGGCTTCGAGTCGATGATCGACTCGATCCTCGCGAGCGCCGACGAGCACCTCGCGCGCCTGAACGCACGACGCCGCGAGACCGTGCCGGCGAGCGCGCTCGTCGTCGGCGTCCAGTGCGGCGGCAGCGACGCCTTCAGCGGCGTCACCGCGAATCCGGCGGTGGGCTTCTGCAGCGACCTGCTCGTGCGCGCCGGCGCGACGGTGATGTTCTCCGAGGTGACCGAGGTCCGCGACGGCATCGACCAGCTGACGTCGCGTGCGGCGACGCCGGAGGTCGCCGAGCAGATGGTGCGCGAGATGGCGTGGTACGACGCGTACCTGAAGCGCGGCTTCGCCGACCGCAGCGCCAACACGACGCCCGGCAACAAGAGGGGCGGTCTCTCGAACATCGTCGAGAAGGCGATGGGCTCGATCGTCAAGAGCGGCAGCGCGCCGATCAGCGGCGTCCTCTCTCCGGGCGAGCGGCTGCGCGACCGCGGCATCCAACGCGGCCTCGTCTACGCGGCGACGCCGGCGAGCGACTTCGTCTGCGGCACGCTGCAGGTCGCGGCGGGAATGAACCTGCACGTCTTCACGACCGGCCGCGGCACGCCGTACGGCCTCGCCGAGGTGCCGGTGATCAAGGTCGCGACGCGGACCGACCTCGCCCGCCGCTGGCACGACCTGATGGACCTCAACGCCGGCCGCATCGCCGACGGCGAGGCGACGATCGAGGACGTCGGCTGGGAGCTGTTCCGGCTCATGCTCGACGTCGCAAGCGGCGCCAAGAAGACGTGGGCCGAGCGGTGGAAGCTGCAGAACTCGCTCGTCCTCTTCAATCCCGCGCCGGTGACGTGAGCGGCGCGCTCTGCGATCGTTCGTCCCTCGACATCGACCTCCACAAGGATCGACCATGAACGTCGGATTCATCGGCCTCGGCATCATGGGCACGCCGATGGCGCTGCACCTCGCCGAGGCGGGCCACTCGCTCTTCGTCCACACGCGCAGCCGCGTTCCCGACGCGATCGCGGCGACCTCGGCGCGCAGCTGCGCGAACGCCGCCGAGGTCGCGCGCCAGGCCGAAGTCGTCGTCACGATGGTGCCCGACACGCCCGACGTCGAGCGCGTCCTGTTCGGTCCAGGCGGCGTCGCCGAGGCGCTGCCCGGCGACGGCGTGCGCAAGGTCGTCGTCGACATGAGCTCGATCTCGCCGATCGCGACGAAGCAGTTCGCCGAACGGATCCGCGCGCTCGGCGCCGACTACGTCGACGCGCCGGTCTCGGGCGGCGAGGTCGGCGCCAAGGCGGCCACGCTCACGATCATGTGCGGCGCCGAGCCGGCGGTGTTCGAGCGGGTGAAGCCGCTGCTCGAGAAGATGGGCAAGAACATCACCCTCGTCGGCGGCAACGGCGACGGCCAGACGACGAAGGTCGCCAACCAGATCATCGTCGCGCTCAACATCGCCGCGGTCGGCGAGGCGCTCGTCTTCGCGAGCCGCGCCGGCGCCGATCCGGCGAAGGTGCGGCAGGCGCTGATGGGCGGCTTCGCGTCGAGCCGCATCCTCGAGGTGCACGGCGAGCGGATGATCAAGCGCACGTTCGCGCCGGGCTTTCGCATCAAGCTGCACCAGAAGGACCTCGGACTCGCGCTGCAGGGCGCGCGCGAGCTCGGGGTCGCGTTGCCGCAGACCGCGAACGCGGCGCAGCTGATGCAGGCGTGCGCGGCGAACGGCATGGCCGAGCTCGACCACTCGGCGCTCGTGCGTGCGCTCGAGCTGATGGCCGACCACGCGGTCGCCGAGGGCTGATGGCCGACCACGCGGTCGCCGGTGGGCCGACCGCGCACGCCGCGGCGCGCGATCGTCGATCGCGCTAGCGGTCACGCCGCGCCGCTGCGTCGATCTCCGCCTGGTGCTGCCGGATCTCGGGCGGCCACTGCGACTTGATCCACGACAGCACGGCGACGATCTCGGCGTCGCTGAGCACGCCGCCGAACGCCGGCATCGCCGAGTCGGCGTCCTTCAGCTTCACCGCCTCGGCGACGCCGAGCTTGGTGATGTCGAACAGCAGCTGGTCGGGGTGGTGCCAGGTGTGGCCCGACGCGTCGTGCGGCGGGGCGGGCATGCGGCCGGTGACCGGGTCGTGCTCGCGCCAGTGCGGCTGGCCCTCGAGGCGCGCGCCATGGCATGCGGCGCAGTGCTTCGCATAGAGCGCGGCGCCGTCGGCCAGCAGCGCGGCGTCGTCGGTGCGCAGCGTCACCGGCGCCGGCGCGCGCTCGCACGCCGCGAGTGCCCAGCCGCACGCCGCGATCACGGTGGCGCGGAGGAGCGTCGATGCCGTCGTCATGCGCGAAGTGTGCAGCCTTTGGCGGCGAATGCGCGGCGCTGCGCGTTTCGACAGGTTTGGTCACACCTGCTGACGCGGCGCGCGCGGCGGCGCGCCAACAATGCTGCGCCCCGGCAGCCGACGCGAGCGCAGCTCGCCTTGCTTCGATGACGACGAACTTCCCGACGCTCGCCTCCAGACTCGTGCAACGCATGCGCGCGCCGATCGCGTGCGGCGCGCTCTGCGCGGCGTCGCTCGCGGCGTCCGCCGCGACGCCGAAGTCCGCGCCGCCGCCGGCTGCGCCGCAAGGCGGCGGCGTCACGGTGCTCGTCTACCACGAGGTCATCACCGACGACCGCGTCGAAGGCGTGACCACGATCAGCGCGGCGCACTTCGCCGAGCAGATGGAGCTGCTCGCCGACGAGGGCTTCGTGACGGTGAGCGTCGCCGACCTCGTCCGCCACATGAAGGGCGAGGCGGCGCTGCCGGCGAGGGCGGTCGTGCTCACCTTCGAGGACGGCTGGCGCAGCGCGCTCAACGCGATGCCGGCGCTCGACAAGTTCAAGCAGAAGGCGTCGTTCTGGATCATCACCGGCAACGGCATCGGCGGGCTCTACCTCGACTGGAGCGACATCGAGCGGCTCGCCGCCAACCCGCGCTACGAGGTCTATTCGCACACGGTCTCGCACCCGTGGGACCCCAACAACAACCTCGTGACGTGGGTGCAGGGCGCGAACAAGGAGGAGGGCAAGCGCGACGCGCTGAACGAGCTCACCGAGTCGAAGCGCGTCCTCGAGCAGCGCCTCGGCAAGGCCGTGCCGTACCTCGCCTGGCCGAGCGGCTGGTACGACGACACGCTCGTCGGCCTCGCGCAGCAGGCCGGCTACACCGCGCTGCTGACGACCGAGCCGGGGCTGAACCGGCGCGGCGACGACGTCCTTCGCATCCACCGCACGATCGTCGACGGCGGCTGCGACCTGCGCACGTTTCGCCGCAGCATCGAGACCGGCTCGGCGTTCACCTGCCAGCAGCGCCAGCGCGTGCCGTAGCGCATCGGCTCGCGGGTCGCGCATTGCGCCGCGTCGCGGCGGCGCGGGCACGCGAGTGCCGACAGCGTCGATGGCCCGCCCCGTCGACACGGCCGCGCGCCGTCGCTGCGCGCGAACGGCGCACGCCGCGCCGTCGCGCCGCTCAGGCGCGCCGCGGCAGGACGACCGTGAACGTCGTGCCTTGCGCTTCGTTCGCGTCGACGCTGACCTGGCCGCCGTGCGCGTCGACGACCTTGCGGACGATGAAGAGGCCGAGCCCGAGCCCGGCGTAGGTCGCGTTCTCCGACTCGACGCGCGCGACCGGGTCGAAGATCGTGCGCAGCGTGTCGAGGTCGATCGGCATGCCGTCGCCGTGCACGGTGACCGTGACCTCGTCGGCGGCGCCGCCGGCGACGACGATCGTCACCGGCGAGCCGCGCGACGCGAACCGCGCAGCGTTCGCGATCAGGCCGCGGATCGCCTCGCGGATGCGCGCCGCGTCCCACTCGCCGTGCAGGTCCCCCTCGGACGACAGCCGCACCTTGCGCTCGCGGTCGATGCGCCCGTACTCGTCGAGCGCCTGCCGGCAGAGCACGCCCATGTCGCCAGCGACGCGCTCGACCTCGAGCTGCGAGCCGAGGCGGACCTTGGTGAAGTCGGACAGCGCGTCGAGCGTCTGGCGCAGCTGCTCGCAGCTGCGCAGGATGCGCTGCCCGGCCTTCGCTTCGGGCGAGCCGGGCGTCGCGCGGTGCGTCAGCACCTGCCCCGACATCAGGATCGAGGCGACGAGCGTGCGCAGCTCGTGGTTGAGGACGCCGAGGAAGAGCGCGTCCGGCTGCGACTGCGTCGGCGAGAACGTCGCGCTCAGCTCGGCGAGGCTGCGGTCCATCGCCTCGTTGAAGTGGACGAGCTCGTCGAGGTCGGCGGCGGTGGGCGCCGGATGCTTCTGCCGCCACTGGCGCAGCACCGACGCGCGCAGCGACGCGTAGTCGTCGACGAGCTGGCCGACGTGCGCGTGCGGCGAGTCGCCGTCGGGACGCCGCGGAGCGTCGTCGGCGGCGAGCGCCGCCGCCGCGGCGGCCTCGGCGGTCGCAGCGCTCGCCGACATCCGGTTCATCTCGTCGGCGACGGCGCGCAGCACCTTGCCGAAGTGCAGCCGCCGCGCCGTCCGCCCGGTCGCGGGCAGGCCGCCTTCGTTCTCCCACTCGGAGAGGATGTCGTCGAGGTTCTCGTGGAGGAATCGCCGCAGGCTCATCGTCTTCGCCGGGTGCTCAGCTGTCGACCTTGACCTTGCCGTCCCTGACGACCTTCGCCCACTTGGCGATCTCGGTCGCGATGAACTGGCGGAACTTCTCGCGCGAGCCGCCGCCGTCCTCGGCGCCGTAGGTGTCGAGCTTGTCCTGGACGTCGGGCATCGCGAGCACCGTGTTGACGTCGCGGTTGACCTTCTCTGCGATCGCCGTCGGCAGCTTGCCCGGGCCGACGAGGCCGTACCACGTCGTCGCCTCGAAGCCCGGAAAGCCGACCTCCTGCATCGTCGGCACGCCCGGGTGGCCCTTGGCGCGCTTGGCGCGCGTCTGCGCGATCGCCTTGACCTTGCCGCTCTGGACGTGCGGCGTCGCCGCCGTCATCGTCTCGAAGCTGTACATGATCTGGCCGCCCATCAGGTCGGTGAGCAGCGGGCCGCTGCCCTTGTACGGCACGTGCAGCGCGTCGACGCCGGCCTGCAGCTTGAACATCTCGAGCGCGAGGTGCTGCGCCGAGCCCTGGCCCGCCGAGCCGAACGTCACCTGGCCCGGTTCGGCCTTGCAGCGCGCGACGATGTCGGGAACGGTCAGCGCCTTCTGCGCGGGATTGGCGATCAGCAGGTTCGGCGTCACGCCGACGAGCACGATCGGCACGAAGTCGCGCTCGACGTTGTAGCGCAGCTTCGGCTGCAGGCTCGGCGCGAGCGCGTGGCTGTTGATGTGCGCCATCAGCAGCGTCGAACCGTCGCTCGGCTGCTGCGCGGTGTACTCGGCCGCGAGGACGCCGGCGACGCCGGGCCTGGTGTCGACGATGACCTGCTGATTCCACATCGGCGTCAGCTTGGCGGCGACGACGCGCGCCAGCGCGTCGGTGCCGCCGCCGGGCGGGAAGCCGACGACGATGCGCACCGGCGCGTTCGGCCACTCCTCGGCGAGGAGCCGCGGTGCCGCGAGCGTCGCCGCGGCGGCGCCGGCGGCCTGGAGGAGGGTGCGTCGTTGCATCGCTGGCTTTCGATTCACTGATGACGGATGGGGGCTGGAGGGTGGCTCGCGAAGTGCTCCATCGCCGCCTGCACCCCGCTCGCCGCGAGCGCGACGCCGGCGAGCTTCATCCCCATCTCGCACGCCGCGATCGTCGCGATCAGCGTGACGTCGTTGCTGTCGCCGAGGTGGCCGATGCGAAACATCCGGCCCTTGACCTTGCCGAGCCCGGTGCCGAGCGAGACGTCGAAGCGCTCGTAGATGAGGCGGCGCACCGCGTCGGCGTCGACTCCCGCCGGCAGCAGCACGCCGGTCAGCACCGGCGAGCGGCGTGCCGGGTCGGCGCACTGGATCGGCAGCCCCCACGCGTCGACGGCGGCGCGCACGCCCGCCGCCCAGCGGTCGTGGCGCGCGAAGACCGCGGCGAGGCCTTCGCCCAGCAGCATGTCGAGCGACTCGGCGAGGCCGTAGAGCAGGTTGGTGTTCGGCGTCGACGGCCAGTAGCCGTCGGCGTTCATCGCGATGATCTCGTCCCACGCCCAGTATGCGCGCGCGAGCTTCGCGCCCTTCGACGCTTCGAGCGCGCGCGGCGAGACGGCGTTGAACGCGATCCCGGGCGGCAGCATCAGCCCTTTCTGCGAGCCGCCGACGGTGACGTCGATGCCCCACTCGTCGTGGCGCAGGTCGGCGCACGCGAGCCCGGAGATCGAGTCGACGAGGAGCAGCGCCGGATGCGACGCGGCGTCGATCGCCTGGCGCACCGCGGCGATGTCGGAAAGCGCGCCGGTCGACGTCTCGTTGTGGACGACGCACACCGCCTTGATCTTCTTCTCGCGGTCGCGACGCAGGCGCTCCTCGATCTGCTCGGGGCGCGCCGGCTGCCGCCAGTGCGGCGCTTCGGGGAGCAGCGCGTCGGGGCCGGGCGCGCACAGGATCTCGGGCGCGAGGCCGAGCCGGCTCGCCAGGCGCTGCCAGAGCGCGGCGAAGTGGCCGGTCTCCACCATGAGCACGGCGTCGCCGGGCGAGAGCGTGTTGACGAGCGCGCCTTCCCACGCGCCGGTGCCCGACGAGGCGTAGACGACGACCGGATGGCGCGTCTGGAACACTTTGCGAAGCCCGGCGAGGACCTGCTTGCCGAGGGCGCCGAACTCGGGGCCGCGGTGGTCGATCGTCGGCAGGCTCATCGCCCGCAGGATCCGGTCGGGGACCGGGCTCGGCCCCGGGATCTGCAGGAAGTGGCGGCCGGTGGGATGGAAGTCGAGGTCGAGCATCGCGCGTGCGTTTTCGTCGGGGCCGATTCTTGCATTCCGGAACCGGGCCCGGAAACGGTCGCCGTTCGGCGTTTGTCCTAGCGCGGCGCGGCGGCGGCGTCGCCGCGATCGCAGCAGAATCGAACGTCCTTGGTGCCACCGCGATGCTGATCGACCGCCCTGAACGACTCGCGGCACCGCCTGGTCCGAAGGGCACGCGCTTGCCCAACGCCGAGGTGCTCGCCGAGCTCGCGCGACAGCTGCGCGCCGACACCGCCGGCGACGTGCTGTTCGACGCCGCCTCGCGCGGCCGCTATGCGACCGACGCGTCGATCTACCAGATCGTTCCGGCGGGAGTCTTCGTGCCGACCAGCGACGCCGACGTCGCCGCCGCGATCGCGATCGCGCGCTCGCTCGGCGTCGCGGTCCTGCCGCGCGGCGCCGGAACGAGCCAGTGCGGGCAGACCACCGGTGCGGCGCTCGTGATCGACGCGACGAAGCACCTGCGCCGCGTCCTCGCGGTCGACGTCGAGCGGCGCACCGCGACGGTCGAGCCCGGGCTCGTCCTCGACGAGCTCAACGCCGCGCTGAAGACGACCGGCCTCTGGTTTCCGGTCGACGTCTCGACGAGCGCGCAAGCGACGATCGGCGGCATGGCGGGCAACAACTCGTGCGGCTCGCGCTCGATCGCGTACGGCAACATGGTCCACAACGTGCTCGGCATCCGCGCACGCATGGCCGACGGCGACGAGGTCGAGTTCGGGCCGGTTGGCGCCGCCTCCGGCCGCGCGGCGCAGATCGCGGCGTTCGTCCGCGAGCTCGCTGGCTGCCACCGCAGCGAGATCGAGGCGCACTGGCCGAAGGTGCTGCGCCGCGTCGGCGGCTACAACCTCGACGTCTTCCATCCGCAGAGCGAGCGGCCGTACACCGACGACGGCAGCGTCAACCTCGCGCACCTGCTCGTCGGCTCCGAAGGCACGCTCGCGTGGTCGCGCGCGCTGACGCTGAAGCTGAGCGCGCTGCCCGCGGCCAAGGTGCTCGGCGTCGTCAACTTCAGGACGTTCCGCGCCGCGATGGCGGCGGCGCAGCACATCGTCACGCTCGCGCCGACCGCGGTCGAGCTCGTCGACCGCACGATGATCGAGCTCGCGCTCGCCAACCCTGCGTTCGCGGCGACGATGCAGAGCGCCCTGATCGGCGAGCCGGCCGCGATCCTGCTCGTCGAGTTCGCCGGCGAGGAGAAGGCGGCGCTCGTCGCGCAGCTCGCGCGCCTCGGCGAGCTGATGGCCGACCACGGCGAGCCCGGCAGCGTCGTCGAGCTCGTCGACGACGGCGCGCAGAAGCGCCTGTGGGAGGTGCGCAAGGCCGGGCTCAACATCATGATGAGCCTCAAGGGCGACGGCAAGCCGGTGAGCTTCATCGAGGACTGCGCCGTCCCGCTCGAGCACCTCGCCGACTACACCGACGCGCTCACCGAAGTCTTCACGCGCCACGGCACGCGCGGCACGTGGTACGCGCACGCGTCGGTCGGCACGCTGCACGTCCGGCCGATCCTCGACATGCGGCGCGACGGCGCGGCCAAGATGCGCGCCATCGCCGAGGAAGCATCGGCGCTCGTTCGCGCGTACCGGGGCGCGTACAGCGGCGAGCACGGCGATGGCCTGTGCCGCGGCGAGTGGATCGCGTGGCAGTTCGGGCCGGCGCTGACCGCCGCGTTTCGCGCGATCAAGGACGAGCTCGACCCCGGCGGCGTCTTCAATCCCGGCAAGATCGTCGATCCGCCGCGCATGGACGATGGCGCGCTGTTTCGCTTCCCGCCGCCCGAAGCGCCGGCGCCGTACCGCACGATCGCGCTCGTGCCGGCGCTCGACTGGTCGCCGTGGGACGTGCAGAACGATCCGCGCACCGAGCGGGTCAGCGCTCCAGGCAGCGGCGGCGACTCCACCGGCGGCTTCGCCAAGGCCGTCGAGATGTGCAACAACAACGGCCACTGCCGCAAGTTCGACGCCGGCACGATGTGCCCGAGCTTTCGCGTCACGCGCGACGAGGAGCACCTGACGCGCGGCCGGGCGAACACGCTGCGCCTCGCGTTGTCGGGCCAGTTGGCCAGACCGCGCGGCGACGCGATCGCTGCCACCTCACGACAAGGCGGGGAGCAGCTCGATGACTTCGCCAGCGAGGCCGTCCTGGCGGCCCTGGATCTCTGTGTCAGCTGCAAGGGCTGCAAGCGCGAATGTCCGACCGGCGTCGACATGGCGCGGATGAAGATCGAGGTTCTCGCGCAGCACGCGAAGCGCCACGGCCGTTCGCTGAAAAGCCGCGTCGTCGGCAGCCTGCCCGACCTCGCGCACGCGCTCGCACCGATCGCACCGCTCGCCAACGCGCTCGCCGCCCTCCCCGGAGCGGCGATGCTGCGCGAGCGGCTGCTCGGTTTCGCCGCCGACCGGCCGCTGCCGCGCTGGCGAAGCGACACGTTCTGGCGTGCCCGCGACGCGCGCCTGTTCGCGAGCGCCGAGGCGACGCTCGCCGCGGCCCGTTCGGGCGGGAAGGCAGCAGTGCTCTTCGTCGACACCTTCAACGGCGTCTTCGAGCGCGAGAACGCCGACGCCGCCGCGCGCGTGCTGAACGCAGCCGGCTACACGCTGCACACGCTCGCGAAGGCGCGCGGCCACCACTGCTGCGGGCGCACGCTGCTGACGACCGGCGACGTCGACGGCGCGCGCGAACGTGCGGGGGCGCTGCTCGACGCGCTGCTGCCGTTCGCCGCCGCCGGCGTCGCGATCGTCGGCCTCGAGCCGTCGTGCCTGCTGACGCTGCGCGACGAGGCGCTCGCGCTCAGGCTCGGCGCCAGGGCCGAAACGGTCGCGGGGCAGGCGCTGCTGTTCGAGGAGTTCGTCGCGCGCGAGCGCGCCGCCGGTCGCTTCCGCGTCGACTTCGCCGCCGCCGGCGACGCGCCGATCCTCGTCCACGCCCACTGCCACCAGAAGGCGTTCGCCGCCGCGCAGCCGATCGTCGACGTCCTCGCGCTCGTCCCCGGCGCGAAGCCGCGGCTCGTCGAGACGTCCTGCTGCGGCATGGCGGGGACGTTCGGCTACGAGACGCGGCACCGCGCCGCCTCGACGGCGATGGCCGAGGCGAGCCTGCTGCCCGCGATCCGCGCCGAGCCCGATGCCGTCGTCGTCGCCGACGGCACGAGCTGCCGCCAGCAGATCGCGTTCGGCGCCGGTCGCGAAGCGCTGCACGCCGCGCGTCTCCTCGCGCGCCTGCTGCCGAAGGAGGCCGCGCAGTGACGTGGTCGATCGTCGCGCGCGACGACGACGGCGGCTTCGGCGTCGCGATCGCGAGCCGCTTCTTCGCGGTCGGGGCGCTCTGCGTGCACACGCGTCGCGCCGTCGGCGCGCTCTCGACGCAGGCGTTGCTCAATCCGCTCTACGGTCCGCAGGCAATCGAGCTGCTCGCCGCCGGCGTCGCGCCACAAGACGTCGTGCAGCGGCTGACCGCGGCCGACGAAGGGCGCGCCCAGCGCCAGCTGCACGTCGTCGCGGCGAGCGGGCGTCCGGCGGCGTGGACCGGCGAGCACTGCGTCGAGTGGTGCGGGCACGCGGTGCACGACGACTTCAGCGTCGCCGGCAACATGCTCGCCGGACCGCAGGTGCTCGAGGCGACGGTCGCGACGTTCGCCGCGACGCGCGGCCGGCCGCTCGGCGAGCGGCTGCTCGCCGCGATGGCGGCGGGCGACGCCGCCGGCGGCGACAAGCGCGGCAAGCAGGCGGCCGCGCTTCGCCTGCACGGCGACGACGACTATCCGCGCCTCGACCTGCGCGTCGACGACCACGCCGAGCCGATCGACGAGCTGCGCCGCCTCTACGACAAGAGCTTCGAGCGCTTCCAGCCGTTCGTCGCGTGCCTCGCGAGCCGCCGCGACCCGGTCGGTCTGCTGCACCGCGACGAGATCGAGGCGCGCATCGAGGCGTCGCTGCAGGCGCGCACGAGCACGCCGACCGTTCCATCCGCCGTCGTTCCGGAGGTTCCCCGACCATGACCCGATCGCCGTTCCAGCGCGTCCGCCGCGCGCTCGTCGCCGCCTCGCTCGCGCTCGTCGCCGCCACGGGAGCGCACGCGCAGTCGACGCTGCGCGTCGGCCTCGCCGAGGACCCCGACGTCCTCGACCCGACGCTCGCGCGCACGTTCGTCGGCCGGATCGTCTTCGCGGCGCTGTGCGACAAGCTGTTCGACATCGACGAGAAGCTCAACATCGTTCCGCAGCTCGCGACGAGCTACGCGTGGTCGGCCGACAGCAAGGCGCTGACGATCAAGCTGAGGAGCGACGTCACGTTCCACGACGGCGAGAAGTTCGACGCCGCCGCGGTCAAGTTCAACATCGAGCGCCACAAGACGATGGCCGGGTCGAACCGCAGCGGCGAGCTGCGGCCGGTGACGAGCGTCGACGTCGTCGACCCGACGACCGTGCGGCTCAATCTCTCGGCGCCGTTCTCGCCGCTGCTGGCCGCGCTCGCCGACCGTGCCGGGATGATGGTGTCGCCGAAAGCGGCGCAGGCCGCCGGCGCGAACTTCGGCGCGCACCCGGTCTGCTCGGGCCCGTTCAAGTTCGCCGAGCGCATCGCGCAGGACCGGATCACGCTCGAGCGCTACCCGAACTACTGGAACAAGGCCAACGTCTTCGTCGACAAGGTCGTCTACACGCCGATCGTCGATGCCACGGTGCGCCTCGCCAACCTGCGCTCGGGCCAGTTCGACGTCATCGAGCGGATGGCGCCTTCGGACGTCGAGAAGCTCGCCAAGGAGAAGAACTTCAAGGTCGCCAAGATCACCGAGATCGGCTACCAGGGCATCACGATCAACGTGGGAAAAAGCGAGAAGGCGCAGCAGAACCCTCTCGGCAAGGACCCGCGCGTGCGCGAGGCGTTCGAGCTCGCGCTCGACCGCGCCGGCATCGTCCAGGTCGTGATGGACAACGAGGCGACCGTCGGCAACCAGTGGGTCGCGCCGACGAACGCGTTCTATGCCAGGAACGTTCCGATCCCCAAGCGCGACGTCGCGCGCGCGAAGGCGCTGCTCAAGGAGGCCGGCGTCCCGAACCCGAGCTTCACGCTCGTCACGCCGACGACGTCGGACGCGCAGCGGACCGCGCTCGTCGTCCAGGCGATGGCGCGCGAGGCCGGGTTCGACGTCAAGATCCAGTCGACCGAGTTCGCGACCTCGCTCAACATGGCCGACAAGGGCGACTTCGAGGCGTACGTCCTCGCCTGGAGCGGCCGCGCCGACCCCGACGGCAACCTCTACAGCTTCGACGCCTGCAAGCAGCCGCTCAACTACGCCGGCTACTGCGTGCCCGAGGTCGACGAGCTCCTCAACAAGTCGCGCAGCGAGCGCGACCCCGCCGAGCGCAGGAAGACGTACGAGCAGATCGCCGCGCGCGTGCTCAAGGATCGCCCGATCGTCTACCTCTTCCACCGCAACTGGCTCTGGGCCTACAACACGAAGCTGACGGGGATGCGGAGCATTCCGGACGGGTTGCTGCGGGTGACGGGGCTGAAGCTCAACTGATGCGGCGTCGTCTGCGCCCAGACCGAGCGGGCAAGGGCGCGGCCGGGCAGCGGTCTGCAGCCGGCCACCCGCCCGCGGCTTTGCACCCTCGGTCCAGCGCACGCTGAGGCGAAGCGGGATGCTCGACTTCCTCGTCAAGCGCATCGCGACGATCGTCCCCACGCTCGTCTTCGTCTCGATCCTGATCTTCAGCCTGCAGCAGCTGCTGCCCGGCGATCCCGCGGTGATCCTCGCCGGCGAGGAGCGCGACGCGAACGTCGTCGCGTACCTGCACAAGAAGCTGCACCTCGACGATCCGCTGCCGGTGCGCTATGCGTACTGGGTCGGCGGCGTGCTGCGCGGCGATCTCGGCGAATCGGTGCGGACGCAGCAGCCGGTGCTCGACCTCGTGCTGCAGAAGCTGCCGGTGACGATCGAGCTCGCGCTGCTGGCGTTCGCGATCGCGCTCGCGATCGGCATTCCGGCGGGGATCGTCTCGGCGGTCGGCCGCGGCACCGTGTGGGACGCGGCGGCGAACGCGTTCGCGCTCTGGGGGCTGTCGACGCCGAACTTCTGGCTCGGCATCCTGATGATCCTGCTCTTCTCGGTGCAGCTCGGCTGGCTGCCGGCGTCGGGCTACGTCAGCCCGTTCGAAGACCTGCGCGCCAACCTGGCGGCGATGGTCATGCCGGCGTTCGTGCTCGGCAACGCGATCGCCGCCGTGCTGATGCGCCACACGCGAAGCGCGATGCTGCAGGTGCTGAACGCCGACTACGTCCGCACCGCGCGCGCCAAGGGCCTGAGCGAGCGCGTCGTCGTCCTCAAGCACGGCCTGCGCAACGCGCTGACGCCGGTCATCACGCTCGGCGCGCTCGAGTTCGGAACGCTGCTCTCGGGGGCCGTGCTCACCGAGCAGGTGTTCACCATTCCCGGCTTCGGCAAGCTCATCGTCGACGCCGTCTTCAACCGCGACTACGCCGTCGTGCAGGGCGTCGTCCTCGTCACGGCGAGCGCGTACATCGTGCTCAACCTGCTCGCCGACCTCGCCTACGTCGCGGTCAACCCGCGGCTGCGGCGCTGAGACGCCGCGCGCGCACGAGGCGACGACGATGGCTGCCGTGCTCGACGTCGCGCGTGCCGATGCGGCCCTGCCGAGCGCGGGCGCCGGCGCGTGGCGCCTCGCCTGGCGGCGCCTTCGCCGCCGCCGCGGCGCGATGGTCGCGCTCGTCGTCGTCCTCGCGTTCGTCGCGATGGCCGTCTTCGCGCCGTGGCTCGCGCCGTTCGATCCCGTCCAGACGAGCTGGAGCGCGATCCGCCAGGCGCCGTCGGCCGCGCACTGGTTCGGCACCGACGACATCGGTCGCGACGTCCTCTCGCGCGTCGTCTGGGGCACGCGCGCTTCGCTCCTCGCCGGCGTCGTCTCGGTCTCGATCTCGCTCGCGCTCGGCGTCCCGATCGGGCTCGCCGCGGGGTTCGCCGGCGGCTTCGTCGACGCGCTGATCTCGCGCATCACCGACGCGTTCCTCGCCTGTCCGTTCCTGATCCTCGCGATCGCGCTCGCCGCGTTCCTCGGCCCGAACCTCACCAACGCGATGATCGCGATCGGCGTCTCGGCGACGCCGATCTTCGTCCGCCTGACGCGCGGCCAGGTGATCAACGTCAAGGTCGAGGACTACATCGAGGCGGCGCGCGCGCTCGGCAATCCGCCGTTCCGGATCGCGTGGCGGCACGTGCTGCCGAACATCCTCGCGCCCGTGCTCGTCCAGGCGACGCTCGCGACGGCGGCGGCGATCATCGCCGAGGCGAGCCTGTCGTTCCTCGGCCTCGGCCAGCAGCCGCCGGCACCGAGCTGGGGCAGCATGCTCAACGTCGCCAAGAACTACGTCGACAACGCGCCGTGGATGGCGATCTGGCCGGGGCTCGCGATCTTCGTCCTCGTGCTCGCGTTCAACATCGTCGGCGACGGGCTGCGCGACGCGCTCGACCCGCGCCAGCGCTGACGGCAGCGGACGCATGGCGGGCGACAGCGACGCTCCGCGCTGGCCGCGCTGGCAAATGCGCGTCCTCGACCGCGCGCGCGACGCCCCCGCGCTGCAGCGCTTCTTCGACGCCAACCCGGAGTACTTCGTCGCCGTGAACGGCGAGCCGCCGCGCGCCGACGAGGCCGTGCGCGAGTTCGACGACACGCCGCCGTCGGACATGAGCTACCGCGAGATGCCGCTCCTCGGCTGGTTCGGCGCCGACAGCGGCGAGATGCTCGCGATGGCGAGCGTCGTCGTCGATCTCTTTGCCGAGCACGTCGGCCACATCGGGCTCTTCATCGTCGCGACCACGCTGCACGGCACGGGCGCCGCCCCAGCGATGCTGCGCGAGCTCGAGCAGTGGCTCGCCGAGCGCGGCGCGCACTGGATCCGGCTCGGCGTCGTGGTCGGCAACACGCGCGCCGAGCGCTTCTGGGAACGCTCGGGCTACGTCGAGGTGCGTCGGCGCGGTCCGCTGCAGATGGAGCGGCGCCTGAACCTGCTGCGCGTGATGGTGAAGCCGCTCGCCGGCCGCGCGCTCGAGCCGTACCTCGCCCTCGTCGCGCGCGACCGACCCGCGACGCCGTGACGCGACGCGGCGATCGAGCGAGCAACGCGAGGTGGGCGAGCGATCGAACCGCGCCCGCCGCTAGCGCGCGCCGCTAGCGCGCGCCGGGCACCACGCCCATCACCACGTCGGGCAGCGCGGTCGCGATTCCCGGCAGCACGCAGATGATCAC
>JASLGD010000126.1 GCA_030150305.1 Caldimonas sp.
TGGCGCTCGGCGGCCTCGGGATCTTCCTCCAGCAGGCGCAGCGCGGCGTCGCGCGCTGCGGCGACGAGCGCTTCGTCGTGGACCGGATCGGCGAAGCGGAGCAGCGCCGATCCGGTCCACGACGAGGCGCTCGTCGCCGCAGCGCGCGACGCCGCGCTGCGCCTGCTGGAGGAAGGTCCCGAGGCCGCCGAGCGCCACATCGAGCGTTGGCTCGGCGGCCGCGCCGATTACCTGAACGCGTAGCAGAGCGAGAAGGAGGAGCCGATGAACATCGTCGAACGCGTGCAGGCGATCCTGCTGCGGCCGAAGGAGACGTGGCCGCGCATCGCCGCGGAGCCGGCCACCCCGGCGACGATCTACCGCGGCTGGCTGGTCTTCCTCGCCGCGATCCCGGCGATCTGCGGGTTCGTCGGCTACACGTTGATCGGCGCCGGCATGATGGGCGTGAGCGTCAAGCTGCCGATCGCGACCGGGCTCGCGCAGATGGTGATCGGCTACCTGCTCTCGCTCGGCATCGTGTACGTCCTCGCGCTCGTCGTCAACGCGCTCGCGCCGACGTTCGGCGGCAGCAAGGACTTCGTCGCCGCGCTCAAGGTCGTCGCCTACGGCAGCACCGCCGGATTCGTCGGCGGCGTGTTCAGCGTCGTCCCGGCGTTCGCCTTGCTGAGCCTCCTCGCCGCGATCTATTCGATCTACCTCCTCTACACCGGGCTGCCGGTGCTGATGCGCAGCCCCGCTGAAAAGGCGGGCGCGTACACGACCGTCGTCGTCGTCTGCTCGATCGTCGCGATGATCGTGCTCGCCAGCGTCACCTCGCTCTTCGTCGGCCATCGGATCGACGTCGCGACGGGCGCGCTCGGCGGCTCGACGCTGCCCGGCATCGGCTCGGTGCAGATCAAGACGCCGGACGGCTCGACGGTGACGATCGATCCGCAGGCGATGGCCGAGATGGCCAGGCGCATGGAAGACGCCGGCCAGCGGCCCGGGCAGGCGCAGCAGCCCGGCGATGCCGCGTCGGCCAGCCTCGGCGCGATCCTCGGCGCCGTCACCGGCAGCCGCAACGTCGCGCCGATCGCTCCCGCCGAGCTGAAGGCGATGCTGCCGGAGTCGATCGGCGAGCTGAAGCGCACTGCCACAGGCGCCAACAGCGGCGAGTCGATGGGCTTTTCCGGCTCGGGCGCGAGCGCGACCTATTCGGCGGGCGAGCGCCACATCGATCTCATGATCGTCGACACCGCCGGGCTCGCGGGCATCGCGAACATGGTGATCGGCGCTGGAACGGCGATCGACAAGGAAGCCGAGGGCAACGTCGAGAAGATGTACAAGCAGGGCACGCGCACGACGCACGAGAAGTATCGCAAGGACGGCAGCCACTCGGAGCTGTCGGTGATCCTCGCCAACGGCGTCGTCGTCGGGCTGGACGGCAACGTCGACATCGCCGCGCTCAAGCGCGCGATCGAGAGTGTCGACCTCGCGCGGCTGGAAGCGGCCCAGCACACCGCCAAGCGCTGAATGGATCGGCGCGGCTGCACGGCGCTGCGAGGGCAAGCCCGGACGAACCGAGCCGGCGCGGCGCGCGCGTCGCCGATATCCTCGCGACTCGCCCCCGACACTCCACGAGGCTCACCGATGCTCCACGCCCTCTTCCGCCCGCTCGGCCTGCTCGCGCTCGCGCTGCCGGCGCTCGCCTGCGCACAGACCTCGACGCTCGACAAGATCAAGCAGAGCGGAACGATGACGCTCGCCTACCGCGAGTCGTCGATCCCGTTCTCGTACCTCGACGACAAGGCGCAGCCGACCGGCTTCGGCTACGAGATCTGCGAGAAGATCGCCGACCGCGTCAAGGCGGCGACCGGGCGCAGCGACCTGAAGAAACAGTACCAGGCGGTGACGTCGGCCAACCGCATTCCGCTGCTCGTCAACGGCACGATCGACATCGAGTGCGGCTCGACGACCAACAACAGCGAGCGCGGCAAGCAGGTCGCGTTCGCGATCAACTACTTCTACACCGGCACGCGCTTCCTCGTGAAGACCGGGACCAACGTCAACAAGCTCTCCGACCTCGCCGGCAAGACCGTCGTCTCGACCACCGGAACGACCAACTTCCAGATCCTGCGCCGCCTCAACGAGGAGCAGAAGCTCGGCATCGACCTGCTCGGCGCCAAGGACCACGCCGAGTCGGCGCTGATGGTGCAGACCGGCCGCGCCGTCGCGTTCGGCATGGACGACATCCTGCTCTACGGCCTGCGCGCGTCGGCGCAGGACCCGAGCTCGCTCGCCGTCGTCGGCGAGCCGATCCAGGTCGAGCCGTACGCGATCATGCTGCGCCGCGACGACCCGTCGTTCAAGAAGCTCGTCGACGACACGCTCGCCGCGATGATGAAGAGCGGCGAGTTCGAGGCGCTCTACAAGAAGTGGTTCCAGTCGCCGATCCCGCCCAAGGGCATCAACCTGAACGCGCCGGTCAGCAAGGAGCTGCAGGACAACCTGAAGAACCTGAGCGACAAGCCGGCGACATGAAGCCTGTTGGCGCCTCACTGCGTTCGCTGCCCCCGGAGGGGGCCGCGGCCGGGCTTGGGGCGGCCCGGCGCCCGGCCGGCCCCGCCTGCGGATGACGCTGACGGAACTCCGCTACGTCGTCGCCGTCGCGCGCGAGAAGCACTTCGGGCGGGCTGCCGAAGCGTGCTTCGTCTCGCAGCCGACGCTCTCGGTCTCGATCAAGAAGCTCGAGGAAGAACTCGACGTGCGCATCTTCGAGCGCGGCGCCAACGAGGTGAGCGTGACGCCGATCGGCGCCGAGATCGTGCGCCAGGCGCAGGCGGTCATCGAAGGCGCCGCGCAGATCAAGGAGACCGCCAAGCGCAGGAAGGACCCGCTGAACGGGCCGCTCTCGCTCGGCGTCATCTACACGATCGGGCCGTATCTGCTGCCCGAGCTCGTCCGCCAGGCGATCGAGCGCGTGCCGCAGATGCCGCTCCTGCTGCAGGAGAACTTCACCGCCAAGCTGCTCGAGCTCTTGCGTTCGGGCGAGCTCGACGCGGCGATCATGGCCGAGCCGTTCCCCGACACCGGGCTCGCGATCGCGCCGCTCTACGACGAGCCGTTCGTCGTCGCCGTGCCGAAGACGCACCCGCTCGCCAAGCGCAAGTCCGTGAGCGCCGAGGAGCTGAAGACCGAGAAGATGCTCCTGCTCGGCACCGGCCACTGCTTTCGCGACCACGTCCTCGAGGTCTGCCCCGAGTACGCGCAGTTCTCGCCGGCCGACGCCGAAGGCATCCGCAAGACGTTCGAGGGCTCGTCGCTCGAGACGATCAAGTACATGGTCGCCTCGGGGATGGGCGTGACCGTCGTGCCGCAGCTTTCGGTGCCCGACGAGCCGCAGCCGCACATCGCGTACGTGCCGTTCACGAAGCCGGCGCCGACGCGCCGCGTCGTCCTCGCGTGGCGGCGCAGCTTCACGCGCTACGAGGCGATCGCGGCGCTGAGGAACGCGATCTACGCGTGCGAGCTGAAGGGCGTCAAGCGCCTGACCGAGTGAGCGCGACGCCGGCGCGTCGAACGCCTCAGTCGGGGCGCACGCCGTCGTAGGCGTCCTGCAGCAGCGCGCGGATCGCGGCGCGCTCGAGCGGGCGCGGGTTCGGGTACGGATTCTTCAGTGCGAGATCGGCGGCGCGGTCGAGGTCGACTTCGCGCATGCCGATCGCCGCGAGCCGCGTCGGCGCGCCGTGCCTCGTCTCGAGGTCGAAGACGCCGCCCGGCGCGGTTGCAGCGCCGAGCGCTCCCGCGATCCGCGCCATCGCGCGCGGCGCGGCCGGCGCGTTGTACGCGAGCGCGTGCGGCAGGATCACCGCGTGGACCTCGGCGTGCGGCAGGTCGAAGCTGCCGCCGAGCGTGTGGCAGAGCTTGTGGTGCAGCCCGATCGTCGTGTGGCCGAGCACGGTGCCGCACAGCCATGCCGCGACGAGCGCGTCGCCGCGCGCTTCGACGTCGGCCGCGTCGCGCTGCAGGCGGTCGAGCGCGGCGACGCCGGAGCGGATGCCTTCCTCGGCCATCGCGTCGAGCACCGGATTGCCGTCGGGCGCGTACAGCCCTTCGGCGGCGTGCGCGATCGCGTTCAGCATGCTGACGACGCTGGTCGTCACCGGCAGCGAGCGCGAGAGCTCGGCGTCGTAGACGACGGTGCGCGGCAGCACGCGCGGGTCGCGGCCGGTCGTCTTCAGCCCCGCTTCGGTGAGGCCGTAGCCCGCGGTCACCTCGCTGCCGGCGTACGTCGTCGGCACCGCGACGACGGGCAGGCCCGGATCGAGCGCGAGCGCCTTGCCGAGCCCGGTCGTCGAGCCACCGCCGATCGCGACCGCGCCGTCGGCGCCGAGCCGGCGCGCCTCGGCAGCCGCGGCGCGCGCGACCTCGACCGGAACGTGCATCCGCGCCTCCGCGAAGACGCCGGCGCATCGTTCGCCGAGCAGCGCCGCCGCGCGCTCGGCGAGCGCGCGCTGTCCCGGAGTCGAGAGCACGATCGCACGCGCGACGCCGAGCCGCTCGAGCTCGTCCGGCAGCTCGCGCACTGCGCCGGCGCCGAAGACGACACGCGGCAGGCGCGCGTCGAACACGAACTCGCGCGCCGCGCCCATGTCACGCCGCAGCGTCGCCGTGGCGCGCGCGCAGGATCTTCGCCGCCTCGACCATCGCGCGGAGCTTGCCGACCGCGGTCTCGCGCGGCAGGTACTTCATGCCGCAGTCGGGCGCGAGGATCACGTCTTCCTTGGCGACATACGGCAGCGCGCGCTCGATGCGAGCAACGACGGTGTCGGGGGACTCGACCTCCGGGTCGTCCAGATCGATGCAGCCGACCATCAGCTTCTTGCCCGCGAGCTTGGCGAGCACCGCGCAGTCGAGCTTGGACTGCGCCGTCTCGAGCGAAACCTGGCGGCAGCTGCACGCCGCGAGCTCGGGCAGGAACGAGTAGCCGCTCGGCCGCTCGTGGATGATCGCCGCGTAGCCGAAGCAGATGTGGACCGCGGTCGTGCCGGTGACGCCGTCGAGCGCGCGGTTGAGCGCCTGAAGGCCGTACCGGCGCGCCTTCTCGGGCCGCGCCTGCATGTACGGCTCGTCGATCTGGACGATGTCGGCGCCGGCCGCGAACAGGTCCTTGATCTCGGCGTTGACCGCGTCGGCGTAGTCCATCGCCGCCTCTTCCTCGGTCTTGTAGAAGTCGTTCTGCGCCTGCTGCAGCATCGTGAACGGCCCCGGCACGGTGATCTTCGTCTGCTTCTTCGTGTTCCTGCGCAGGAACTCGAGGTCGCCGACCTCGACGGCATGCCTGCGGCGAATCCTGCCGACGATGCGCGGCACCGGGTTCGGATGCCCCGATCGGTCGAGCGCGGTGCCGGGGTGGTCGAGGTCGACGCCGTCGAGCGCGGTCGCGAAGCGGTTCGAGTAGCTCTCGCGCCGGATCTCGCCGTCGCTGACGATGTCGAGGCCGGCGTCTTCCTGCGCGCGGATCGCGATCAGCGTCGCGTCGTCCTGCGCCTGCGCGAGATGCTCGGGTGCGACGCGCCAGAGCTCCTTCGCGCGCACGCGCGGCGGAAAGCGGCCGGCGAGCTTGGCGCGGTCGATCAGCCACTCGGGCTGCGGGAAGCTGCCGACGATCGTGGTGGGGAACAGCATGCGGGTCTCCGGAAGATGAAAGCGATCGGCGTCAGACGCCGAGATAGGCGCGCTGGATCTCGGGGCGCGCGAGCAGGTCGTCGGGCTCGCCTTCGGCGACGATACGACCTTCCTCGAGGACGTACGCGCGGTCGGCCAGCGACAGCGCGACCTCGACGTTCTGCTCGACGAGCAGCACCGCGACGCCCTGCGCATGGATGCGGCGGACGGCGTCGAACACGTCCTGCACGATCAGCGGCGACAGGCCGAGCGACGGCTCGTCGAGGAGCAGCAGCCGCGGCCGCGCCATCAGCGCGCGCGCGATCGCGACCATCTGCTGCTGGCCGCCCGAAAGCTCGCCGGCCGCGCTCGCGAGCTTGGCCTCGAGCGCCGGGAAGAGCGCGAGCGCCGCTGCGAGCGATTCGGCGCGCTCGGCGCGTGCGCGCGGCAGCGTGCTGCCGAGCTCGAGGTTCTCGCGCACCGTCATGCCCGTGAACAGGCGCCGCCCTTCGGGAACGACGGCGATGCCGGCGGCGCAGAAGCGGTGCGCCGGCAGGCGCGTGACGTCCGCGCCGTCGAAGCGGA
>JASLGD010000147.1 GCA_030150305.1 Caldimonas sp.
CGCCCGCAGCGCCGGCGATCCGCCTCGACATGCCGCAGGCCGAGGAGTTCAGCAAGGCGTTCACGGTCGCCAACAGCGAGGTCACGCACGACCCCGAGCTCGACGAGGCGGTGATCGCATTCGCCAACGCCGACTTCGAGCTCTGCGAGCAGTCGCTCTCGGCGCTCACCGGGCCGGGCGGGACACGCTCGCAGCACGCCGAGACGTGGCTCGTGCTGTTCGACCTCTACCGCGCGACCGGCCAGCAGCACAAGTTCGAGAGCCTCGCGCTCGACTACGCGCAGCAGTTCGGCTGGTCGGCGCCGCAGTGGTTCTCGATGCCCAAGATGGTCGCCGAGGCAGCGAGCGACGAGCGGCCGAGCAGCGCGCGGATCGACGGCCAGGTCGGCTGGGTGTGCCCGCACTACCTCGACGGCGACGCCGTCGCGCGGCTCGGCTCGCTCGCGTTGCAGATGCCGCTGCCGTGGGTGTTCGACTGGGCCGCGCTGCAGACGGTCGACGTCGAGGCGGCCAGCCGCCTCTCCGAGCTCTTCCGCAGCTGGATGCCGCAGGACCTCGACATGCGCTGGCTCGACGGCGAGCGGCTGTTCGCGGTGCTGCAGGAGGCGGCGCCGACCGGCGCCCGCGACTCCGACCCTGCGTACTGGCAGCTGCGCCTCGACGCGCTGCGCATGAGCAACCGGCCCGACCAGTTCGACGAGGCGGCGATCGACTACTGCGTCACCTACGAGGTGTCGCCGCCCTCCTGGGAGCCGGCGCGCTGCGTCGTCCGCATCACCGGCTCGACCCAGCCGACGACGCAGCCGCCGCTGTCGGTGGTGAGCGAGATCTCGACGACGTTCCTCGAATCGCAGATCACCGACGCGCCGCAGCTCGTCGAGGTCGGCACGGTCGAGCTCTCGGGCCAGCTGATCGGCGACATCGGCAACACGCTGAAGAAGATGGACAACGAGCTCGGCACCGCCAAGATCGTCAACGTCTCGTGCGCGCGCCTGATCCGGGTCGACTTCATCGCCGCCGGCGACCTCCTCAACTGGGTGCTGGCGCGGCGCGCCGAGAACCGCGCGGTGAGCTTCATCGACGCGCACCGGATGGTCGCGCTCTTCTTCGGCGCGATGGGCATCAACGAGCACGCGAAGGTCAAGGTCAGGACGGTCTGACCGCCCCCCGACGCTGCGGCGCGCGCGCCGTCGCGCCGGCCTGCGCGCACCGCTCGTCGCGCCCGTCCGCGGCCGGGGCGCTCGTTCTTACACTTGACGCGCCATGGTCCTCTGCCCGCAGTGCAACGAGGAGAACCCGCCGAAGTTCCGGCTCTGCGGGTACTGCGGCGCGCCGCTCGCCGCGCCGGCGGCCGCGTTGCCGCCGCGCGAGGTGCGCCGCACCGTCACGATCGTCTTCTGCGACCTCAAGGGCTCGACCGATCTCGGCGAGACGCTCGACCCCGAGGTCCTGCACGACGTCAAGGAGCGCTACTTCCAGGCGATGGCCGCCGAGATCACGCGCCACGGCGGCAAGATCGAGAAGTACATCGGCGACGCGATCATGGCGGTGTTCGGCCTGCCGCAGCCGCACGAGGACGACGCGCTGCGTGCCGTGCGCGCCGCCGCCGGCATGCAGGAGGCGCTCGAGCGCGTCAACGTCGAGCTGAACGAGCGCTACGGCGTCACGCTCGCCAACCGCACCGGCATCAACACCGGCGAGGTCGTCGCCGTCGACGACCCGGCGGCGGCGCAGAAGCTCGCGACCGGCGACGCCGTCAACGTCGCCGCGCGGCTCGAGCAGGCCGCGCCGACCAACGAGATCTACCTCGGCGCGGTGACGCACCATCTGGTGCGCGACGCGATCGAGGCCGAGGCGGTCGAGCCGCTGGTGCTCAAGGGCAAGAGCGAGCCGGTCGCGGCGTTTCGCCTGATCGCCGCACGCGGCTCCGACGGCTACGCGCGCCGCGAGGACAGCCCGATCGTCGGCCGCGAGGACGAGATCGCCGCCGTCGACCGCATCCTCGGCGAGATCACGACCGAGCGCGAGGCGCGCCTGGTGACGATCCTCGGCCACGCCGGCATCGGCAAGTCGCGGCTGGCGCGCGAGGTGATCACCCGCGCGGGCGAAGGCGCCCGCGTCGTCAAGGGGCGCTGCCTCGCGTACGGCGACGGCATCACGTTCTGGCCGCTGCGCGAGATGGTCAACGGCGCCGCCGAGATCCGCGCCGGCGACGACCCGGCGCAGGCGCGCGCCAAGCTCGCGCAGCTGGTCGGCGACGACGACGTCGTCGCGCGCATCGCGTCGGCGATCGGCCTCGCCGAAGGCGCGTTCGCGCTGCACGAGGTCAACTGGGCGGCGCGCAAGTTCTTCGAGAAGCTCGCCGTCTCGGGCCCGCTCGTCGCGCTGATCGACGACATCCACTGGGCGGAGCCGGCGTTTCTCGACCTCATCGAGCACGTCCTCGCCTCGGCCGAGAACGCGCCGATCCTGCTCCTCGCGACCGCGCGCCCCGACCTCCTCGACAAGCGCCCGCAGTGGGCCGAGCGCGACAGCGCGATCCGGCTCGAGCTGAAGCCGCTGAGCGACGCCGCCGCGGCGCGCGTCGCCGAGAACCTGCTCGGCGCGTCGTTTCCGCCGGAGGTCGCCGCGCGCATCGTCGCCGCCGCCGAAGGCAACCCGCTCTATGTCGAGCAGATCCTCGCGATGCTCGTCGACACGCAGGCGATCCGCAGGGGCGACGACGGCCAGTGGGTGCGCGGCGAGAGCTACGGCGAGATCGACATCCCGCCGACGATCAAGGCGCTGCTCGAGGCCCGGCTCGGCCAGCTCGCGCCGGGCGAGCGCACCGCGATCGAGCCGGCGTCGGTGATCGGGCTGCAGTTCGCGGCGCCCGCGGTCGCGTCGCTCGCGCCCGAGCGCGCGCGGCAATCGATCGGGGAGCAGCTCGCGACGCTGACGCGCAAGCAATTCGTCCACGCGCTGCCGTCGGCCGAGGACGCCGAGCTGATCTACCACTTCCACCACCACCTCGTTCGCGACACCGTCTACGGCAGCCTCCTGAAGCGCGTGCGCGCGAACCTGCACGTCGACTTCGTCAAGTGGGCCGACAAGGTCAACGCCGAGCGCGGCCGCGGCCTCGAGTTCGAGGAGATCCTCGGCTACCACCTCGAGTCCGCGCACCGCTACCTCGTCGAGCTCGGGTCGCTCGACGAGCGCGGCCACGAGATCGGCCGCGACGCATCGAAACGGCTCGCGTCGGCCGGCGGCCGCGCGTTCGGCCGCGGCGACGCGCACGCGTCCGAGAACCTGCTGCGCCGCGCGATCGCGCTGCTGAAGGAAGACGACCCGCAGCGCCTGCCGCTCCTGCCGCAGCACGCCGAAGTCCTGCTCGAGCTCGGCCGGTTCGACGACGCGCGCGCTCTCGTCGAGCAGGCGCACACGATCGCCGAGCGCGTCGGCAACGATCGCGTCCGCGCCGCCGCCGACCTCGTTCGCCTGCACGTGCGGCTGCACAAGGCCGAGCCCGGCAACTGGAGCGAGGCGACGCTGCAGCTGACGAGCGAGACGATCCCCATACTCGAGCAGCAGGGCGCGCACGCCGAGCTCGCGCGCGCGTGGCGGCTGGTCGCGCTCAGGCGTCAGCTCGCCGGGACGCTCGCCGCCGCCGGCGAGGCGATCGTCAAGGTCGTCCAGCACGCGCGCACCGCCGGCGACGAGCGGCTGCAGGCGCGCGGCGCGCTCGGTCTCACGTTCAACGTCCTCTACGGGCCGACGAGCGTTCGCGATGCGCTCGCGCAATGCGAGGGCTTCGTCACCGACGGCATGCGCGACCGGCTCGTCCAGGGCCTGATCACGTGCAAGGTCGCGCAGCTGCGCGCGATGAACGGCGACTTCGCGGAGGCGCGCGCGATGTACCGGCACGCGCGCACGCTCCTCGATGACTTCGGCCAATCGGTGAACGTCGCGGCGACGTCGTTCGACCTCGGCACGATCGAGCTGCTTGCGGGCGATCCGGTCGCCGCCGAGCGCGCGGTCCGCCCGGACTACGAAACGCTGGTCAAGATGGGGTCGAGCTTCCTGCTCTCGAACGTCGGCGCGATCCTCGCCCGTGCCGTGCGCGCGCAGGGCCGCGACGACGAGGCGCTCGAGTTGACGAAGGCGGTCGAAGCGGCGTCGTCCGACGACGACGTCGACGGCCAGGTGCTCTGGCGGGCGATCCGGGCGCCGATCCTGGCGCGCGCGGGACAGCTCGCCGATGCCGAGGCGCTCGCCCGCGCCGCGCACGAGAAGGCGAGTGAGACCGAGATGCCGGGCCTGCGCGGGTTCGCGATCTCGAGCACCGACGCGAGCTCGG
>JASLGD010000176.1 GCA_030150305.1 Caldimonas sp.
CGACCGAGTTCTCGAGCTTGCGCGCGACCTCGGTCTCGAGCAGCGCCGGCGACGCCCCCGGCAGCGCCGTCGTGACGGTGACGGTCGGCAGGTCGATGTCGGGGAACTGCTGGATCTTCATCGACCGGAAGCTCAGCAGGCCGACCGCGGTCAGCATGATGAAGAGCAGCATCCCGGGGATCGGGTTTCGGATCGACCACGACGAGACGTTCATCATGGCCGCGGCGCCTTGTTGTTGCCGTTGTCCGCGGCGCTCGCCGCGGCGGCAGGCGCCGGCGGCGCGTCGACGACGCGAACGGTGTCGTTCTCGGCGAGGAAGCCGCCGCCCGATGCGACGACGCGCGCATCGGGCTCGAGCCCGCCGGTGACCTCGACGCGGTCGCCGACGCGGCGACCGACGTTGATCTTGGCCTGCGTCACCTTCGAATCGGCACCGACCTTGAAGACATAGCTGAAGCCCTCGCGCTGCTGCACCGCGCTCGCCGGGAGCGTCAGCGCGCTCGAGCTGCCAAGCTCGAACTCGCCTCGCGCGAACATGCCGGCGCGCGCGCTTCCCGGCTTCGGCAGGTCGACGTAGACGATGCCGAGCCGCGTCTGCGGATCGACAGTCGGCGCGACCATGCGCACCTTGCCCGCGATCGCGCTGCCGCCCGCCGGCGTGACGCTCGCCGGCGTCTCCGGCTCGATCTGCGCGAGATCGGCCGCCGCGACCTCGGCGCGCCACTCGAGGCGACCCTGGCGGATCATGCGAAAGAGCTCCTGGCCGGCCGGCAGGACCGCGCCGACCGTCGCGCTGCGCGCCGAGATGACACCGTCGTCGGGCGCGACGACCGCGGTCTGCGTGACCTTGAGCTGGCGCGCCTGCACCGCGGCGCGCTGCGCTTCGAGGCGGGCGCGCGCGGTGCGCTCGGCCGTCACGTACTGGTTGATCGTCGCTTCGCTGAGGGCGCCGGTCGCGCGCAGGCTCTGTGCCCGCTCGGCGTTCGCGGCGGCGTCGGCGAGGGTCGCTTCGGCCTCGGCGAGCGACGCGCGCGTCTGCAGCAGGTCGACCTGCATCGTCTCGGGCGAGAAGGTGGCGAGCACCTGGCCGCGCTTGACGACGTCGCCGACGTTGACGCGGACGTCGGCGAGGCGGAGGCCATTCGCTTCAGTGCCGATGCTCGCTTCCTGCCAGGCCGCGATGTTGCCGTTGGCGTGCACGGTGAGCGGCAGCGTCGTGCGCTGCGGACGCGTGACGACGACCGTCAGCGCCGGCTTGACGGTCGCCGGCTTTTTCTCGCCCTTGTCGTCGACGGCGTGCGCGCGCAGCGTGAGCGCTGCCGCGACGGCAAGCAGCAGCGCGGCGCCGGCCGCGGCGCTGCGGCGGACGATGCGCGCGTTCACGGCGTGGCGCCGGCGGGCGAGCCGCTCGCCGCAGTGCGGGTGTCGAGCGCTTGCGACCAGCCGCCGCCGAGCGCGCGGTAGAGCGCGATCCACGCCGCGACGCGCTCGCGCCGCAGCTCGATCAGCGTGATCTGCGCGGCGAGCGCGCTGCGCCGCGCGTCCTCGAGCTCGAACAGGGTGCCGAAGCCGCTGCGGTAGCGCGCCTCGGTCGCGCGCACCGAGACCTCGAAGTTGTCGGCGGCGATCTGCGCGTCTGCGCTGCGGTCGGCGGTGCCCTGCAGCGCGATCAGCGCGTTCTCGACGTCGCGGATCGCACCGCGCAGCGTCGCCGCGTAGGCGCTGGTCGCCTCGTCGTAGCGCGCACGCGCGGCGACGACGTTGGCGCGGCGCGCGCCGGCGTCGAACAGCGGAACGCTGACCGCGATCGGGCCGATGCTCCACAGCGTTCCGTTGAAGGTGCCGCCGTCGAACGCGATGTGGCCGGCACCGACCGCGCCGGTGAGCGTGACGCGCGGCAGCCGCGCCGCCTCGGCCTGGCCGATGTCGGCGCTCGCCGCCGCGATCTCTCGCGCCCTGGCGTACACGTCGGGACGCTGGGAGAGCGCCGCTGCGGGAACGCTCGGCACCTCGATCGCCGCCGGTTCGGGCACGCGCGCGACCGCGCTCGCGAGCAGCGCGCGCAGCTCGGGCTCGGCGAGCGCGGTGAGCGCGACCAGCGCCTTCACCGTCTGGTCGCACTGCTCGCTCTGCTGGCGCACGAGCAGCACGCCCTGCGCCGCGCTGGCGCGCGCGAGCGCGGAGTTGGCCGGCGACTCGAAGCCGGCGCGGCGGCTGAGCTCGGTGAGGCGAGCGGTCTCGGCGCGCGACGCCGCGTCGAGTTGCGTCTGCGCGAGCCTCGCCTCGCACGTGCGCAGCGCGACGTACGTGTTGGCGGTGTCGGCGGCGACGACGACGCGCGCGTCGTGCCAGAGCGCGTCGGCGCTGTCGAGGCGCTCGGTCGCGGCGTCGCGCGCCGCGCGGTTGCCGCCGAAGACGTCGATCTCCCAGCTCGCTCGCAGCTCGGCGTTCGCGGTCGTGCCGAGCGGCAGCGTGAGGTCCTGGCGGCCGCGCGCGGCGTTCGCGCTCGCGTCGAGCGACGGCACCAGCGTCGCGGTCGCCCCGACGCGGCGCGCCTCGGCTTCGGCGATGCGAGCGCCGGCGCTCGCGATCGTCGGACTCGCCTGCTCGGCGGCGTCGATCAGGCG
>JASLGD010000224.1 GCA_030150305.1 Caldimonas sp.
GCGTGGGCGCAGCGGCGAGCGCCGCCTCCGCGCTCTTCAGACGCTCTTCGAGCGCGCGCAGACGTGCCTCGTAGTCGGCGCGCAGCGCTTCCATGTCCTTGCGCAACGCCGCCACATCCACGGCGTCGCCGGCGTGCGCTGTCAGGGGCAGCAGCAGTGCGGCCACGACGGCCGCGGGAATCGATTTCATCGCGAAGCTCCAGCAGTGACGAATGCCGGCGCCTCGACTGGCGAAGCGCGCGGGCCGGGTCAGCGCTGGGCGGCGGGAGGGGCGCGGCTGCGGTAGGCGAGCGCGAACGCGACGTCGCGGACCGCGACCGACGCGCCGGTGATCGCGACGTCGGCGAGCGGCGGATGCGAAGCCGACGGCGGCTCCGGCAGCGGCGCGGCGCCGCCGATCGCGGCGCCGATGAGGCAGAGGCCGCACTGCGCGTGGGCGAGCGCGCCGTCGCGCGAGCCGCCGCCGTCCTGGCCGAAGTGCGAGATCGCGTGCGCGTTCGCCGCCGCCTGCGCGAACGCGAACAGCAGGCCGAGCGAGAGCAGCCACGACCAGCGTCGTCGCGACGTCGAGCGCAAGCTGCCGAGGGTCATCGCGCGCGATCTTAGCGCCGCGGGTACGCGCGTTGCCGGGAGGGACAGCAACGAGATGCAAGAGCGATGGCCGAACTGACCCGCGAGCAACGCGACGACCTGCGTGCTCGACTCGACCGCCGCGAGGCCGAGCTCGGCGAGGAAATCCGCGACAAGGGCCCGGAGGCCGAGCCGCCGTCGAGCCGCGATCCGCACAACCAGGTCGAGGACCCGGGCGAGCAAGGCGAGCAGCGCATCCGCGACGCGGTCACGCAGGCCGAGCAGGAGCGCGACGTCGACGAACTGCGCCAGATCGCAGCGGCGAAGGAGCGGATGGCGCGCGGCGAGTACGGCATCTGCATCGATTGCGGCGTGGAGATTGCGCTCGCGCGCCTGCAGGCGCAGCCCGCGGCGGCGCGCTGCCTGCCTTGCCAGCAGCGCTACGAGCAGACGCACGACAACGTGGTGCGGATTCCGCCGCTCGCGTGAGCGCCCTCGCGATCGACCCTGCGCTGCGGCGCCGCGTCACTTGCCGGTCCAGCGCGGCGGCCGCTTGTCGACGAACGCGCGCACGCCTTCGGCGAAGTCGGCGCTGCCGTACGTCTTCGCGACCAGGTCGTCGCCGTCGGGCAGCGGGCGCGCTTCCTGGATCCTGCGGATCGCCTCCTTCGTCACCGTGAGCGTGATCGGTGCGTGCGACGCGACCTGCTCGGCGAGCTCGCGCACGCGCGCCGCGATGCGATCTGCGGCGACGATCTCGTGGACGAAGCCGGCGGTCAGCGCCTCGTCGGCGCTCATCAGCCGCGCGGTGAAGATCAGCTCCTTCAGGCGCGACGGCCCGAGCAGCTCGAGGTAGCGCGCGTACGCAGCCATCGACAGGCAGTTGCCGAGCGTGCGCGCGATCGGCGCGCCGAAGCGCGCATCGGGCGTCGCGATGCGCAGGTCGCAGCCGGCGGCGATGCCGAAGCCGCCGCCGACCGCGAACCCCTCGATCTGCGCGATCACCGGCTTCGTGACGCGCGCGACGCTGCCGACGAGCTCGCCGATGTCGCGCTCGTAGCGCAGGCCGTCGTCGCCGCTGCGAAAGTCGAGGAACTGCGCGATGTCGGTGCCGGCGACGAACGCCTTGCCGCCGGCGCCGCGCAGGACGAGCACGCGCACGCCGTCGTCGCGGTCGACCTCGCCGCAGACCTCGCGCAGCCGCTCGTACATCGCCCACGTCATCGCGTTGCGCGCCTCGGGGCGGTTGAACGTCAGCGTGACGATCGCGCCGTCGCGCTCGACGACGACGTGGCCGCTCGACGATCCCGATTCCATCGCCGCCTCAGCTGCCGGTGAAGCGGGGCTTCCGCTTCTCCATGAACGCCGCCTGCCCCTCGCGGTAGTCGTTGCTCGCGAAGCATCGCGCGACGGCGTGCTCGCACGCGTCGACGTCGCGGTCGGCGACGTTCTTCACCGCCTCGCCGACGACGAGCTTGGCGCAGCGCACGGTGAGCGGCGCGTTGGCGGCGATCGTGTTCGCCATCTCCTCGACCGCGGCCTCGAGCGCGTCGTCGGCGACGACGCGGTTGACGAGGCCCATCTTCTCCGCCTCGCGGGCGTCGAACTGGCGCCCCGTGAAGAACATCTCCTTGGCGTGCGCCGGGCCGATCAGGTCGACCAGCGGCTGGGCACGGTTGAGGCCGTAGCCGAGGCCGAGCTTGGCCGCGGGGACGCCGAACTTCGCGTTCTCGGTGCAGATGCGGATGTCGCAGCAGACCGCCGCCGCGGTGCCGCCGCCGATGCAGAAGCCCCGGATCATCGCGATCGTCGGGATCGCCATCGACTGCAGCGCCGTGTAGGCGCGCTGCGTCGTCGCCTGGTAGTGCGCGACCGCGTCGGCGGCCTGGCACTCGTCCTTGAACTTCGAGATGTCGGCGCCCGACGCGAACGCCTTGCCGCCGGCACCGGTGAGGACCATGACGCGCACCGAGGCGTCGGCCGAGAAGTCGGCCATCGTCTCGAGCGCGGCGTCCCACATCTCGAGCGAGATCGCGTTCAGCTTCTCGGGGTTGTTGAAGATCATCCAGCCGACGCCGTCCGCCTTCCTTGCGATCAGCTTCTCGCTCGCCATCACGTTCTCCTCAGACGATTCCTTCGCGCTTCAGCCGGGCGATGCCGGCGTCGTCGAAGCCGATCTCGCGCAGCACCTCGTCGGTGTGCTCGCCGAGCGCCGGCGGGTGCGCGACGACGCGGCTCGGCGTGCGGCTGAGCGTCACCGGCTGGCCCAGATACGGCACGTCGCCAACCGCTTGGACGATGCCGAGCTCGCGCACCTGCGGGTCGGCGAACGCCTGATCGATCGAATAGATCGGGCCGCACGGCACGCCGGCGGCGTTGAGCACGTCGACCCACTCGGCCGTCGTGCGCGCGGCGACGCGCTGCTCGATCTCGCCGTGGAGCGCGTCGCGATGCTGCGAGCGCAGCGCCCCGGTCCGGTAGTTCGGGTGCTCTGCGAGCTCGGGCGCGCCGATCGCGTCGCACAGCCGCAGCCAGATCTTGCCTCCCGACGCGGCGATGTTCAGATGGCCGTCGCGCGTCCTGAAGACGCCGGTCGGGATCGACGTCGGGTGGTTGTTGCCGGCCTGCTTCGCGACTTCGCCCTGCATCAGCCAGCGCGCCGCCTGGAAGTCGAGCATGAAGAGCTGCGCCTGCAGCAGCGACGACTGCACCCACTGCCCCTTGCCCGACTTCTCGCGCTCGATCACGGCGACCGCGATCCCCCACGCACAGAAAATGCCTGCGGTGAGATCGGCAACCGGAATGCCGACGCGCACCGGCCCCTGGCCGGGCAGCCCGGTGATCGACATCAGGCCGCCCATGCCTTGCGCGATCTGGTCGAAGCCGGGACGCAGACGGTACGGGCCGTCCTGCCCGTACCCCGAGATGCTCGCGTAGATGAGCCTCGGATTGACCGCCGCCATCGCCGCGTAGCCGATGCCGAGCTTGTCCTTGACGTCCGGGCGGTAGTTCTCGACCAGGATGTCGGCGTCGGCGGCGAGACGCTTGAGGATCGCGACGCCCTCGGCGGACTTGAGGTTGAGCGTGATGCCGCGCTTGTTGCGGTGGACGTTCTGGAAGTCGCTGCCTTCGCGCGGGCCGCCGACGCCCTCGCCGTCATCGAGCGCCGCCGGCAGCTCGATCTTGACGACCTGCGCGCCCCAGTCGGCGAGCTGGCGGACCGCCGTCGGGCCGGCGCGGACGCGCGTGAGGTCGAGGACGCGCAGGTGCGAGAGTGCGTCCGAGGCGAGCATGGATTCAGTCTAGCGTGCCGCGGCCGGCACCGAGGGCGGCGTCTGCTCGAGCGTCGCGCAGCAGAACTCGAGCGACTTAAGATCGCCGCGATCGATCACCACGCTCGCCACACGAGCAGAGGCACACCATGGCAGAGCTGCAGGCGAAGTTCGAGCAGGCCGTCGCCGACTCGAAGAAGCTTCCCGAAAGGCCCGACAACGCAACCCTGCTGCAGCTCTACGCGCTCTACAAGCAGGCGTCGAGCGGCGACGCCGACGGCACGCGCCCCGGCTTCGGCGACATGATCGGGCGCGCCAAGTGGGACGCGTGGCAGGCGATCGCGGGCAAGTCGAAGGACGAGGCGATGCAGGAGTACGTCGATCTCGTCGACTCGCTGAAGTGAGCTCGGCGCGAGCGCGCCCGCGTCACGTCTTCTTCGCAGGTCTGCGGCTCGCCCCGCCCGCCGCGGTCGTTCGCTCCGCCTCGGCGAGCACGTCGTCGAGGTTGTCCTCGATCTCGGCGACGATGCGGTCGCGAAAGACGCCGACCAGAAATCCCAGCCGCGCGGTGAGGTCGAACGCATCGGCGGCGACGACGAGCTTGCCGTCGACCCCGGCGCGCGTGAACTCGACGACGTCGCTCGTCTCGCCTTCGATCACGGTGCACTCCATGCCGAACTTCTGCTCGGCGAGCTCGGCCCAGCGCCACGCGGTCTTGCGCGCCCGGGCGAGCCCGAGGCGATGCGCGCGGTGGACGTGGATCTCGGCCATGGCAGCTCCGTCGACGATGACAGTGCGAGCTTAATCGCTGCGTCGATCGTCGCGTCGGCGCTGCGGGCACACGCGCGGGAAGGCGGCGCGGGCGCGAACGCGAACGCGAACGCGAACGCGAACGCGAACACGAGGTGCACGCGGGCGCGGGCGGCGGGTGGCCGATTTCCTCCATGTCCCCCGGCCCTGGCCTGGACGGCCGGGCCTCCTCCTCTACTTCCGGAAATCGGCCACCCGCCGCCCGCGCCCGCGTGCGCCAAGGACGAACGACGAACGACGAAGCGACGAACGACGAACGACGAACGACGAACGACGAACGACGAACGACGAACCGACAACCGCGAACCGCCGCCGCACCACCGCGA
>JASLGD010000246.1 GCA_030150305.1 Caldimonas sp.
GGTGCCGCCGCCGCCGCCGCCGGTGCACGGCGCAGGCGACGTCGTCGCGGCGCTCGCCGGTGCGTTCCGCCATCGCCGTGCGGAGGCGTCGGCGAGACCGGCTTCGCCATGACCGCGACGGCGCACGTCGACACCTTCGCGCGCGACCACCTGCCGCCGCGCGAGGCGCAGCCCGCGTTCGTCTTCGACCTTCCCGAGCTGCAGTTCCCGGCGCGGCTCAACTGCGCGCGCGAGCTGCTCGACCGCCACGTCGACGCCGGCCGCGGCGATCGCATGTGCGTGCGCGCGCCCGGCGGGCCGGCGTGGACGTACGCCGAGCTGCAGCGGCGCGCCGACGCGATCGCGCAGGTCCTCGTCGCCGAGTGCGGCCTCGTCCCCGGCAACCGCGTCCTGCTGCGCGCCGCCAACCAGCCGATGCTCGTCGCGTGCTGGTTCGCGGTGATCAAGGCGGGCGGCATCGCGGTCGCGACGATGCCGCTGCTGCGGGCCAGGGAGCTCGGCCAGATCGTCGCCAAGGCGCGCGTGCAGATCGCGCTCTGCGACGCGCGCCTGCGCGACGAGCTCGACGCAGCAGCGGCGGGATCGCCGCTGGCGTCGCGCATCGTCTGCTTCAACGACCCCGCCGCGCCCGACGGCCTCGAGGCGCGCATGGCCAGGCACGCGACACCGTTCGCCGCGATCGACACCGCCGCGGACGACACCTGCCTGCTCGCCTTCACCTCGGGAACGACCGGCCAGCCGAAGGCGACGATGCACTTCCACCGCGACGTGCTCGCGAGCTGCGCGTGCTTCCCGCCGCACGTGCTGCGCGCCGACGCCGACGACGTCTTCATCGGCAGCCCGCCGCTCGCGTTCACGTTCGGCCTCGGCGGCCTGACGCTCTTTCCGATGGCGATCGGCGCGCAGACGGTGCTGATCGAAAAGCCCGCGCCGGCCGAGCTGCTCGACGCGATCGTCGCCGAGCGCGCGACCGTGCTCTTCACCGCCCCGACGTCGTACCGCGCGATGGCGCAGGCGGCCAGCGAGCGCAAGCTCGGCGTGCGCGACGGCGGCACGCTGCGCAAGTGCGTCGCCGCGGGCGAGGCACTGCCGGCGGCGACGCGCGCGCTCTGGCGCACTGCTGTCGGCATCGAGATCATCGACGGCATCGGCGCGACCGAGATGTTCCACATCTTCATCTCGGCCGACGAGGCGAACGCGCGCGACGGCGCGACCGGGCTCGTCGTGCCGGGCTATCGCGCGCGCGTCGTCGACGACGACGGCCGCGAGGTGCCGCGCGGCACGATCGGCCGTCTCGCCGTCCAGGGCCCGACCGGCTGCCGCTACCTCGACGACGCGCGTCAGGCCGACTACGTGCAAGGCGGCTGGAACTACACCGGCGACGCCTACGTGCAGGACGCCGACGGCTATTTCTTCTACCAGTCGCGCACCGACGACATGATCATCTCGGCCGGCTACAACATCGCGGCGGTCGAGGTCGAGGACGCGTTGCTGCGCCACGAAGCGGTTGCCGAGTGCGCCGTGATCGGCGCGCCCGACGCCGAGCGCGGCCAGATCGTCAAGGCGTTCGTCGTCCTCAAGCCCGGCCACGCCGCCGGCGACGAGGCCGTGCGGGCGCTGCAGGAGTTCGTGAAGGCGACCGTGGCGCCGTACAAGTACCCGCGCGCGGTCGAGTTCCGCGATGCGCTGCCGCGCACCGAGACCGGCAAGCTGCAGCGCTTCCGCCTGCGCGGCGCGTGATGGCAACGCCCGAGACGAACCGCGCCCGCGAGTCGCGCCCCGGCGAGCTCGGCTCGCGCGGTCTTCTCAAGCTCGACGACCTGCCCGAGTACGAGGACGAAGACGAGGAGCTGCGCAAGATGGACTGGCGCGTGCGCGCCTGGCGTCAGGACAGCATCACCCGAAGGCACGTCACCGTGTACTACGTGCTCGCGCTGCTCTGGCTCGCCTTTCTCGTCTACGTCGCACATTCGGGCGAGTCGTACCGTCCGATGCGCGACGGCGGCGCGATGGTTGCGACCGGGGCGGGCCTGTGGGTGCAGTGCCTGGCGCCGCTCTTTCTCATCGTCGCGATCTACTTCCGCCTCGACGAGGCTTCGCTGTCCGTGACGAACCGGCGCGGCTGGTGCGTGTGCTTCTTCCTGCTGGCGATGGTCACGTACATCGGGGCGCCGTACGCCTTCGGGAAGGTGACGTTCCTGCATTGAGTCGAGCGCACCGTCTGCCCCGCGTCTCCGCGTCGCACGCCGCGCTGTTCGCGACGATGTGCCTCGTCTGGGGACTGACGTGGTGGCCGACCAAGGTCGGCGCCGCGCACGTGCCGCCGATCCTGCTCGCCGCCGCGCGCTTCACGGTCGCCGGCGTGCTGATGCTCGCGTGGGCGGGGCGCGATGCGCTCGCCGTGCCGCGGCCGGCGCGCGGCCGGCTGCTCGCGACCGCGCTCCTCGTCAACACCGGCAACTACGCGCTCCTCTTCTGGGGCATCGCGCGCGCGCCGACCGGGCTCGCCGCGGTCGTCAACTTCGCGACGATCCCGGTCTTCTCGCTCGTCGCGAGCCGCGTCCTCGAAGGCGAGCCGATCGGCGCGCGCGCGATGCCCCAGAAGAGGAGCGCGTAGTTGCCGGTGTTGACGAGGAGCGCGGTCGC
>JASLGD010000282.1 GCA_030150305.1 Caldimonas sp.
CGCGCGCGAGTTCGGCGCGAGCATGCTCGTGCCGCGCTTTTCTCGCTACGTCATCGACCTCAACCGCCCGCCCGAGAACGCGCCGATGTATCCCGGCGCGAACAACACCGAGCTCGTGCCGACGCGCTTCTTCAGCGGCGATCCGCTCTATCGCGAAGGCCGCGTCCCCGACGAACACGAGATCGCGCGTCGGCGCGACGTCTACTGGCGTCCGTACCACGAAGCGCTTGCCGGCGAGCTCGAGCGCGTGCGCGCCGCGCACGGCGTCGCGGTCGTCTGGGACGGCCACAGCATCCAGGCCGAGCTGCCGTGGCTCTTTCCCGGCCGGCTGCCCGACCTCAACCTCGGCACCGCGGCGGGCGCGAGCTGCGCGCAGACGCTCCGCGCGACGCTGATGGACGTGCTCGCCGCGCAGTCGAGCTTCAGCCACGTCACCGACGGCCGCTTCAAGGGCGGCTACATCACGCGCCGCTACGGCCGACCCGCCGAGCGCATCCACGCGGTGCAGCTCGAGATGGCACTTTCGACGTACATGGACGAGACGCACGCGGCGTATCCGGTCGCGCCCGCCGATCCGCTCCGCCTCGCGCACCTGCGCCCCGTGCTGCGCGCGTTGCTGAGAACGACGCTCGAATGGTGCGCCGATGCCGGCTGACGCGTCGTCGTCGCCGGTGCAGCTCTGGGCGCGGCTCGCGTGGCTGCCCGACGGCTGGCGCGAGCACGTCGTCGCGCGCGCCGGCGAAGACGGCCGCTGGACCGAGGTGACAGCCGGGGTGGCGACGCCGCCGGAGGGATCGCACGTGATCGACGCGCCGCTCTTGCCCGGCGTCGTCGACGCGCACAGCCACGCCTTCCAGCGCGCGTTCGTCGCCGGCGCCGAGACGCGCGACGGTGCGCACGACGACTTCTGGTCGTGGCGCGAGCGGATGTACGACATCGCGCTGCGCATCTCGCCGGTGCAGCTGCGCGCGGTCGCGGCGCACCTCTATGTCGAGCTGCTGCGCGGCGGCTACACGCACGTCTGCGAGTTCCACTATCTCCGCCGCAGGGTCGACGGCAGCGACTACGCCGACCCGATCGCGATGTCGTGGGCGCTCGCCGACGCCGCCGCCGACGTCGGCATCGGCCTCACGATCCTGCCGGTGCTCTACGAGCGCGCTTCGTTCGCGGTGCCGCTGCGCGACGACCAGCGCCGCTTTCGCGCCGACGCGCGCGCGACCTTCGACGCCGCCGCGCGCATCCGCGCCGCCGCGCGGCCGCTCGTCGACGCCGGCGTCGCGGTGCATTCGCTGCGCGCGGCGAGCGCCGAGTCGATCGCCGTCCTGCGCGCGCTCGTCGACAACGTCGACGCGCCGATCCACATCCACGTCGCCGAGCAGACCGCCGAGGTCGACGCCTGCGTGCGCGCAACCGGGCAACGGCCGATCGCATGGCTGGCGCGCGCAGGCGTGCTCGACCGCCGCTGGCAGCTCGTCCACGCGACGCACGCGAACCCCGACGAGATCGCCGCGGTCGCCGGCGCCGGCGCCGGCGTCGTCATCTGTCCGACCACCGAGGCGAATCTCGGCGACGGCATCTTCGAGCTGCCGGCGTGGCTCGGCGCCGGCGTGCCGCTCACGATCGGCTCCGACAGCCAGGCGACGCGCGACTGGCGCGAGGAGCTGCGCCTGCTCGAGTACACGCAGCGGCTCGTGCGCCGCGCGCGCAACGTCGCCGCGGCGCCCGAGCTCGGCATCGGGTCGAGCGCCGAGCGGCTGTTCGCGCGCGTCGTCGCCGCGAGCGCGGGTGCCGCCGGGCACGCGTCGTGGGGCCTCGTCGCCGGGGCACGTGCCGACGCGCTCGTCGTCGACACGAGCGACCCTGCGCTGTGCGGCGTCGCGCAGCGAAAGATGCTCGACGCGCTCGTCTTCAGCAGCCCGACGCTGCCGTGGAAGGACGTCGTCGTCGGCGGACGCTGGTGCATCCGCGCCGGCAAGCACCGCAGCGCCGCCGCGATCGCGCGCCGCTACGCCGCGGCGGTCGACGCGCTCAGCGGAAGCGCGACTGCGCGACCGTCTTGATGTCGCCCGGCAGCGACGAGATGTACTGCGCGAGCATCTTGATCTCGGCGTGCGTGAACGGCCGCGCCATCCCCATCATGATCGCGTTGCTGCGGCCGAACACCGGGTTGTGATCGGTCTGGTACGCCTTCAGCGCGACGTAGAGATAGTCGGCGTACTGGCCGGCGAGCTTCGGGTACGACGGATCGATCGGCGACGAGAAGTTGGCGCCGTGGCACGACGTGCAGTTCGCCTTCGCGAGCAGCTGCGCGACCTCCGGTGACGGCGCGGGAAGCGCAGCGTCGGGCTTGGTCGAGACCTTCTCGACCGCAGCGTCGCCGGCCGACTTGCCGAGCTGCTCGAAGTACGCCCCGAGGTCGGCCATGTCCTGGTCGGAGAGGCTGCCGGCGATGCCGCGCATCGAGGGATGCTTGCGCTCGCCCTTCCGGTACTCGGTGAGCGCGGCGACGATGTACTTGCTGCCCTGCCCCGCGATCTTCGGCACCTTGTAGACCTCGGGGAAGCTCGACTGGTAGCCGGGGATGCTGTGGCAGCCGTTGCACATCTCGGCCTTCTTCTGCCCCGCGGTCGCATCCCCCGGCTTCGCGTCCTGAGCGCTGGCTGCAGCGGCGAGGCCGAACGACAGGGCAGCGACGAGGTTGGCGAGCTTCATCTTCATGGTGCCGAGCTGGGTGTGGATCGAGCGTGCAAAACGGCGAATTATAGGGTCGCGCTTATACTGAATCGCTCCCCGCAGAGCATCCGTCGATGAAGTTCCAAGGCTCCCAGACCTACGTCGCCACGCCTGACCTGATGCTCGCCGTCAACGCGGCGGCGACGCTCAAGCGCCCCCTCCTGGTCAAGGGCGAGCCGGGCACCGGCAAGACGATGCTCGCCGAGGAAGTCGCTCAGGCGCTCGGCATGCCGCTGCTGCAGTGGCACATCAAGTCGACGACGAAGGCGCAGCAGGGCCTCTACGAGTACGACGCGGTCAGCCGGCTGCGCGACAGCCAGCTCGCCGGCATCGTCGGCAGCGAGGACAGCCAGCGCGTCAAGGACATCCACAACTACATCGTCCGCGGCGTCCTCTGGCAGGCGTTCGCGAGCGACGAGCCGGTCGTGCTGCTGATCGACGAGATCGACAAGGCCGACATCGAGTTCCCGAACGACCTGCTGCGCGAGATCGACCGGATGGAGTTCTACGTCTACGAGACGCGCGAGCTCGTCCAGGCGAAGCACCGGCCGCTCGTCTTCATCACGTCGAACAACGAGAAGGAGCTGCCCGACGCGTTCCTGCGCCGCTGCTTCTTCCACTACATCAAGTTCCCCGACGCCGAGACGATGAAGCAGATCGTCGGCGTGCACTTCCCGAACCTGAAGAAGGAGCTGCTCGGCGCCGCGCTGAAGAGTTTCTACGACGTCCGCAACCTGCCCGGGCTGAAGAAGAAGCCGAGCACTTCCGAGCTGCTCGACTGGCTGAAGCTCCTCGTCGCCGAGGACATTCCGCTCGAGGCGCTGCAGAGCAAGGACGACAAGGTCGCGGTGCCGCCGCTCGTCGGTGCCCTCTTGAAGAACGAGCAGGACGTGTCGCTGTTCGAGAAGCTCGTCTTCATGCAGCGGCACAACCGCTGAGACGCCGGCAGCGCCCGAGCCTGCACGCTCGCGGCTGGCGGCGCTCCTCAATTTGAAGGACGCGCCGCGTGCGCCGGCTGGCAAAGATGCTCCTGGGCGGGCGCGGCTCGCCCGCTAACATCGCCGACCCATGCTTGCCGTCCAGCCCGTGACCCTGAGCGACTCGCGCGTGCGTCTCGAGGCGCTCGGCCTGCAGCACGAGGACGGCCTCAGGCGCGCCGCCGCCGACGGCGAGCTGTGGACGATCCGCGTCACCAGCGTTCCCGAGCCCGGCGACACGCGCGGCTACATCGAGCGCGCGCTGCAGGCGTTCGCCGAAGGCCATCGCCTCGCGTTCGCGGTCCTCGACGCGACCAGCGGCGAGGTGATCGGCTCGTCGAGCTACCACGACATCGTCGCCGCGGTCGAGCGGCTCGAGATCGGGTACACGTGGTACGCGAAGAGCCGGCAGCGCACGCACGTCAACGCGAGCGCCAAGCTGCTGTTGATGCGCCATGCGTTCGAGACGCTCGGCGCGAAGCTCGTCGGCTGGCGCACCGACAACTTCAACTTCGCGAGCCAGCGCGCGATCGAGCGGCTCGGCGCGAGGAAGGACGGCGTCCTTCGCCACCACGCGGTGCGCCGCGACGGCACGATCCGCGACACCGTCATGTACAGCATGACCGCGGGCGAATGGCCGGAAGCGAAGGCCGAGCTGCTGGCACGGTTGGCGCGCGCATGATCCGCGCGCTCGTCGCCGCGCTCGTGCTCGCGGCGACCGCGCTGCCGGCGTCCGGCGTCGAGCTTCGCGTCCTCTCGGCGGGCGCCGTCGAGCCCGGCCTGCGCCCGGTGCTCGCCGCGTTCGAGCGCGCGAGCGGCCACGCCGTCGTGATCTCGTTCGCCGCCGCGCCCGCGTTGCGCGCGGCGCTGCGCGCCGCGCCGAGCGCCGACGTCGTCGTCGTGCCGCAAGGCGCGCTCGACGAGCTCGCCGCGAGCGGCGTCGGCGCCGCCGCCGAGCGCGCGCCGATCGGCAAGGTCGGCGTCGGCGTCGCGGTGCGCAGTGGCGTC
>JASLGD010000306.1 GCA_030150305.1 Caldimonas sp.
CGCGAACGGCTGGACCGCTTCGCCGGCGGGGACGAGCTCGCCGCGAGCGCGTGCCTGGAGGACGGCAGCGCGCATCTCGGCGCGGGTCGCGGACGGGGTCTCCGCGCTGGCGACGTTGGCGGCAGCGGCGAGGGCGAGGACGACGATCGAGATCGGGAAGAGCGGCTTGGCTTGCATGGTCGGTTCCTGTGGCACGGAGGGAGACGCCGACGGCGTCGTCGGTGCAGCCAATGTAGGAGCGCGTCGCCTTCGCACCGAGTGAGAACGGCGCTGCGCGCGAGTGACTTGGTTCACGCGCCGCGCGCCGCGTCTTCAGCCGCCTTGCTCGGGCCAGCCCTGCGCGCCGACGAGCGGAACGAACATCACGCCGCCGAGGTCTTCGTCGTGCCAGTCGGCTTCGCCTCGGCGCTCGACGACGACGAGCCGCTGCGTGCCGTGGTCGCCCGCGACCGGAACGACGAGGCGGCCGCCGACCGCGAGCTGCGCGCGCAGCGCGTCGGGGACGCGCGGCGCCGCCGCGGCGACGACGATCGCGTCGTACGGCGCGCCGCTCGGCCAGCCGGTGCTGCCGTCGCCGGCGTGGATGTCGACGTTCGCGATGCCGAGCCGCGCCAGGCGCGCGCGCGCGAGCTCGACGAGGCGCGGATGGCGCTCGATCGCGTCGACGTGCGCGACGAGCTGCGCGGCGACGGCGCTCGCGTACCCCGAGCCGGCGCCGACCTCGAGCATGCGGTCGTCGCTCGCCAGCCGCGCCGCTTCGAGCATCAGCGCGACGATGTACGGCTGCGAGATCGTCTGCCCTTCCTCGATCGGCAGCGGCGTGTCCTCGTAGGCGTCGCCGCGCATCGCAGTAGCGACGAAGGCGTGTCGCGGCACCCTCCTCATCGCCGCGAGCACGCGGGCGTCGCTCAGGCCGCGCGCCTCGAGCTGCCGCGCGACCATCCAGTCGCGCTGCTGGATGGTGTTGGCGTCGTCGTCCATGACAACCCTCGACGCGCCGCGCTCTATTGCTGCCGGTGCGATTGCAGCCAGTGCAGCTTGGCGACGTAGAGATCGTGCTGGTTGCGCGTCAGGCTGGTGTCGATCGCGAGCGAGAGGTGGCGCCGGGCCGCGGCCTCGTCGCCGAGGCGCCAGTCGGCGACGCCGAGCCAGAAGTGGAACTCGTGGTACGTGTCGGCGCGTGCGACCTCGCGCGCGAACAGGTCGCGGGCGGTGCGCCAGTCGTCGCGCTGCGCGGCCGCCATGCCGAGCTCGAAGAAGTAGAACGGCGGGTACGGCTCGAGCACGGCGAGCCGCGTGCGCGCGGCGCGCGCGTCGTCGCCGCGCCCGAGCTGCTCGTACGCGGTCGCGAGATTCGCGAGCGCGCGGGTGTCGCGCGGGTCGGCGGCGAGGACGCGCTCGAATACCCGCACCGCCTCGGCGCGATCGCCGTGGCGCAGGTAGACGACGCCGAGCGTGTTGAACGCGTCGGCGAACCTTGGGTCCTTGCGCACGCTCGCCGCCGCCCATGCGTACGCGTCGTCGAGCCGGCCGTCGGCGAGCGCCTCGGCGGCGCGGTTGTTGGCGTACATCGCGACGACGGTGCGCTCGTCGATCTCGTGCGCGCGCAGCCCGGTGATCTGCTCGGGCGGCAGGAAATCGATCGTCAGCCGCGCGATGTTGGTCGCGGCGCGCGCGTCGGCGAGCCGGCGCGACAGCGTGATGTTGACGTGGCCGCTCGCGATCAGCAGCGCGCCGTTGCGGCTCCAGGTCTCCGGGACCGAGACGCTCTGGTAGCTGATCGGAAGGCCGAGCTCCTTGGCGAACGCCGCCGTCATGAGGACGAGCGAGAGGCAGTTGCCGCTGCGCGAATCGAACGCCGCCGCCGCGGTCTTGGTGCGCGCCGAGTCGTATTCGAGCTTCAGCTGCGCGCGGTGCTGCAGCGCGTTCGCCAAGCCGAGCTGCGAGCCGTCGCGGCGCAGCTGCGGCGCGATGTCGCTCGCCAGGAACTGGCGCATCGCCGGGCTGGCGGTGAACAGGTCGTCGGTGCGGATCGCTTCGCGCGGCGGCTGGAAGAGCGCATCGGCGAGGACGTCGTCGGGCGGTGCCGGCGGCGGCGCCGACGCGCATCCGGCGACGAGGCAAGCGAGCAGCGCGGCGCTGAGCGCGGCGCCGTGAAAGGGGCGGCGAACGGTCGGCATGGTCAGCTGCGAAGGCTCGCGCCGAAAGCGGCGAAGCCTCCACTCTCCGCCAACTCGGGCCGTGCCGCCAGTCCCGCAAACGCGGATGCGCGCGCGGGAGGGAAATTGCGGAAGCGGAAATGAAAAGGGGAAGGCGAGACCGCCTTCCCCTCTGCCGTCACTCGACGCGGACGTCGATGCGGCGCGGCTTGGCCTGCTCGGCCTTCGGGATGCGCAGCGTCAGCACGCCGTCGCGCAGGCCGGCGTCGATCTTCGCGGTGTCGAGATCGCTGCTCAGCTCGAAGCTGCGCCGGAAGTGGTTCGCGCGCACCTCGGCGTAGACCGACGCCAGCGCGCTCGGCTCGCCGAGCTTCACCGGCGCTTCGATCGTCAGGCTGCGGCCGTCGACGCCGATCGCGAGGTCCTCGCGCGCGACGCCCGGCAGGTCGGCGAGCAGCGTGATGCCGCTGGCGTCTTCGAAGATGTCGACTGCCGGCAGCAGCGACGGCGCAGTCCGCTGGTTGCCGCTTTGCGGCTGCTGCGGCTGCTGCGGCTGCTGAGATTGCGTCTGCATGGCGGTGTTGGTTTGGGGTTGCATCTCGGGCTCTCCTCTTCTTCGTGAGCGGCCGCTCAGCTGCCGCTCGAGACCTGGATCTGGCGCGGCTTCGACGACTCGCGCTTCGGCACGAGCACCTTCAGCACGCCGTTCTTGTACGTCGCTTCGACGCGACCCGGCTCGGCATCCTCGGGCAGCGCGATGACGCGGCGGAACTTGCCGGCGAAGCGCTCGTTGGCGTAGACCGCTCGCTCGCTGCCCTTCGCGCTCTGTCCGTTGCCGTTCGCGGCGGCGCGCTCGCCGGAGATCGCGAGGATGCCCTTCTCGACCGAGACGTCGATCGACTTCGGATCGACGCCGGGCGCGAACGCGTAGATCTCGAGCGCGTCGGCGGAGGTGCCGACGTTGAGCGCGGGGAACGCGCCGGCGCGGCCGACCGCGCGAATGCTCGAGGTCATCGAGCGGCCGGTCAGCAGCTCGTCGATCCTGTCCTGCAGCTGCTCGAAATCGGCGAACCAGTCGCCGGCAGTTCTCAACATGGACGGGTACATCTGTGTCGCTCCTTTCGTGCTGGTGGCGCGGGCGCTGCCCGCATGCCGGCGAAATAGGAGCTCGCGATCGGGTTTCAAGGGGCCGCGTAGGCGCAATCCGACGCCGCGGAGCGGCGCGACTGCCGTGCGCGATGCGGCGTTGGCGCACGGCGCGCCGCCAAGGCGCTGCCTACATTGGCGGGCAACGTCGGTATGCCGACGTTCACTTCACCACTACGGCCCACGAGGCGAGGAAAGTTATGAACTTCATCATCTGGTTGATCGTCGGCGGCATCATCGGCTGGCTGGCGAGCATGATCATGCGCACCGACGCGCAGCAAGGCGTTGTTCTCAACGTCGTCGTCGGCATCGTCGGCGCGCTGCTCGGCGGCTGGCTGATCTCGCCGCTGGTCGGCGTTCCCACGATCAATCAGGACGCGTTCAGCCTGCCGGCGATGCTCGTGTCGCTCGTCGGCGCGGTGATCCTGCTGGCGATCGTCAACCTGTTCCGCCGCGGCCGGGTCCGCTGACCGCCGGCGTCTCGGGGCGGCTTCGCAGCGCGCCCCTCTTCATTGCCAACGACATCGATGAGGAGCAGTCCATGAACAACGACACCAAGACCTACGGCACCACGACGACC
>JASLGD010000374.1 GCA_030150305.1 Caldimonas sp.
TGGTGCCCGACGTCGAGGGCCTGCCCAAGCAGGCGGCCCAGCGGCTCGACGCGATCCAGCAGATGGAGGAGCTCGGCTCCGGCTTCTACCTCGCCATGCACGACCTGGAGATCCGCGGCGCCGGCGAGGTGCTGGGCGAGCACCAGAGCGGCGCCGCGGATCTCGAGGTCGTGCATCGCGAGGTAGAAGCCCGAGCCGAGCTCTTCCATCTGCTGGATCGCCTCGAGCCGCTGCGCCGCCGCCTTCGAGAGTCCCTCGACGTCGGGCACCATCAGGTACGCGTACGCCTGGTGGTGCGAGCGGCCGACCCGGCCGCGCAGCTGGTGCAGCTGGGCGAGGCCGAACTTGTCGGCGCGGCTGATGACGATCGTGTTCGCGCTCGGCACGTCGATCCCGGTCTCGATGATCGTCGAGCAGAGCAGCACGTTGTGACGCTGGGCGACGAAGTCGCGCATCACATGCTCGAGCTGGCGCTCGGGCATCTGGCCGTGCGCCACCGCGATCCGCGCCTCGGGGACGAGCGCCTGCAGCGTCTCGCGTCGGTGCTCGATCGTCTGCACGTCGTTGTGCAGGAAGTAGACCTGACCGCCGCGCTTGAGCTCGCGCAGCACCGCCTCGCGGATCGTGCTCGAGCCCTCGGTGCGGACGAACGTCTTGATCGCGAGCCTTCGCTCGGGCGCGGTCGCGATCACCGAGAGGTCGCGCAGCCCTTCGAGCGCCATGCCGAGCGTGCGCGGGATCGGCGTCGCCGTCAGCGTCAGCACGTCGACCTCGGCGCGCAGCGCCTTCATCTGCTCCTTGTGGCGGACGCCGAAGCGGTGCTCCTCGTCGATCACGAGCAACCCGAGCCGCTTGAACTTGACGTCGGACGAGAGCAGCTTGTGCGTGCCGACGACGATGTCGATCGAGCCGTCGGCGAGCCCTTCGAGCGCGGCCTTCACTTCCTTGCTCGAGCGAAAGCGCGACAGCTCTGCCACCTTCACCGGCCACTTGCCGAAGCGGTCGGCGATGTTCTGGTAGTGCTGCTCGGCGAGCAGCGTCGTCGGTGCGAGGATCGCGACCTGCTTGCCGTCGTTGACGGCGACGAAGGCGGCGCGGAGCGCCACCTCGGTCTTGCCGAAGCCGACGTCGCCGCAGATCAGGCGGTCCATCGGGCGGGGCGAGACCATGTCCTGGATGACGGCGTGGATCGCGGCGTGCTGGTCGGCGGTCTCGTCGAAGCCGAAGCTCGCCGCGAACGCCTCGTAGTCGTGCGGCTGGAAGCGGAACGCGTGGCCCTCGCGCGACGCCCGACGCGCGTAGATCGCGAGCAGCTCGGCGGCGGTGTCGCGGACCTGCTCCGCGGCCTTGCGCTTGGCCTTGTCCCACTGGCCCGAGCCGAGCTTGTGCAGCGGCGCTTCTTCCGCGCTGACGCCGGTGTAGCGCGCGATCAGGTGCAGCTGTGCGACCGGTACGTAGAGCGTCGCCTTGTCGGCGTATTCGAGCTGCAGGAACTCGCCCGGCTCCTCGCCGGGGCCGCCGAGCGCGATCGTCGTCAGCCCGAGGTAGCGGCCGATGCCGTGGTTGACGTGGACGACCGGGTCGCCGACCGCGAGCTCGGAGAGGTCCTTGATCAGCGCGTTGACGTCGCTGGTCTGCTCCTGCCGACGGCGCCGCCGCGCCGACGGCGCGATCGCGAACAGCTCGGTCTCGGTGACGAAGTCGATCGTCTGCGCGTCGTCGCCGTCGTCGGGGCGTGCGGCGAAGCCTTGCGCGAGCGGCGCGACCGCGATCGCGAAGCGCTCGCTGCCTGCCGTGAAGTCGGCGAGCGTGGCGACGCTGGGTGGCTCGATCCGGCTGTCGCGCAGCAGCTCGAGCAGGCTTTCGCGCCGGCCTTCGCTCTCGGCGACGATCAGCACACGGTGCGGCGTCGCGGCGACGTGCTGCTGCAGCCGGCGCAGCGGATCGGGCGCGCCGCGGTCGACGCCGAGATCGGGCAACGCCGTCGCCCACGCATCGCCGTCGCTCGACGCGCCGCGCAGCGCGAGGGTCGCGTGTGCGCCGCAGCGCGCGAAGAACTCCTCGGGGCGCAGGAAGAGCGCTTCCGGCGGCAGCACCGGCCGCTCGCGGTCGTGCTGGAAGAAGCGGTGCCGCTCGCGCGTGTCTGCCCAGAAGCGCTGCAGCGACTCGTCGATCTCGCCGTGCAGCGCGAGCGTCGCGCTCGCGCCGACGTAGTCGAAGACGGTCGCCGTCTCGTCGAAGAAGAGCGGCAGGTAGAACTCGATCCCGGCGGTCGCGATGCCGGCGCCGATGTCCTTGTAGATCCGCACCTTGGTCGGATCGCCCTCGAAGCGCTCGCGCCAGCGCGCGCGAAAGGCGTTGCGCGCCGCCTCGTCCATCGGGAACTCGCGCCCGGGCAGCAGGCGCACCTCGGGCACCGGGTAGAGGCTGCGCTGCGTGTCGGGGTCGAAGGTGCGGATCGAATCGATCTCGTCGCCGAACAGGTCGACGCGGTAGGGCACCGACGAGCCCATCGGGAAGAGGTCGATCAGGCCGCCGCGCACCGCGTATTCGCCGGGCGAGACGACCTGGCTCACGTGCGCGTAGCCGGCGAGCGTGAGCTGCGCCTTCAGCGCCGCTTCGTCGAGGCGCTGCTTCTGGCGAAAGTGAAACGTCGTGCCGGCGATGAAGCTCGGCGGCGCCAGCCGCACGAGCGCGGTCGTCGCCGGCATCAAGACGACGTCGACCTCGCGCCGGCCGATCCGCCAGAGCGTCTCGAGCCGCTCGGAGACGAGGTCCTCGTGCGGCGAGAA
>JASLGD010000462.1 GCA_030150305.1 Caldimonas sp.
CGCTCGGCGACATCGGCCATCACTTTCCCGAGAGCGACGCGCAGTACCAGGGCGCCGACTCGCTCGCGCTGCTCTCCGAGGCGGCGCGGCGCGTGCGCGGCGCCGGCTGGCACATCGGCAACGTCGACTCGACCGTGATCGCGCAGGCGCCTCGCCTGGCGCCGCACGTCGCGGCGATGCGCCAGCGCATCGCCGGCGCGCTCGGCGTCGAGCTCGACCAGGTCAGCGTGAAGGCGAAGACCGCCGAGAAGATGGGGCCGGTCGGTCGCGGCGAAGCGATCGAGACGCGCGCGGTCTGCCTGCTCTGGCGCGGCGGCTGAGCGCGGTCAGCTTTGCCACGGCAGCGTGCGCCAGCGCACGCGCTGAGCGCGCGTCCGCGCGTCAGCGCCGCTTGTCCTGTGCCGGCGGCGTCGCGTCGGTGCTGTCGCGTCGCAGCTCGAAGTCCTGGCCGTTGATGAAGTCGCCGTCGACCGGGACGGCGAGCGGCCGCGCGAGCGTGCCTTGCAGCTGCAGCTTTTCGGCCTGCTCGGGCGAGATGCGCAGCGTGTAGCGGCCCGGCATCACCTGGTGCAGCAGGTAATAGCCGTCGCCGGAGCTGCGCGTCGACGCGACGACGGCGCCCGCGCCGTCGACGAGCTCGAGCAGCGCGTCGCCGATGCCGCGGCGGCGGCCGTTGGCGACGAGGAAGACGGTGCCGTCGATCTCCGACGTCGCCACGACCGGAAACTCGACGACGTCGACGACCCCCGGCCGCGGCAGCACGCGCACGCCGGCAACGGTCGGCTTCCATTGCGGATCCTCGAGGGTCGCGGGGTCGAGCTCGATGTCGGTGTACTGGCCCGGGGCGAGGCGGCCGATGAACGCCGTTCCGCTCGTGTCGGTGCGGCTCGGGTGGCGGCCGCCGCCGTTGAGGATGAAGCCGGCGTCGGGGACGAGCTCCTCGCCGGGATCGCGGACGCCGTTCATGTTGCGGTCGACGAACGCGCGCGCCGAGATCGCGCCGGTGCCGGCCATCGGTTGCGCATCGACCATCCAGGCGCCGCTGCGCGGCTCGCGGCCGAGCGCGACGAAGAGCTGCAGCCCGATCGTCGCCTCGTGGTTGGTCGCGTAGCTGGCGTTGAGGCCGAGCCCGAACCTGCCGAGATTCTTCGTCAGCCCGGCCGAGACCGTCGTCAGCCGCTGCGCCATCGTGTGCTGCACGCCGGCGGTGACGCGATACGCGTCGCCGAGCGCGCGGTCGGCGGTCAGCGCGAGCGAATCGAGCGAGAGCCGCGGGCTCACGGTGTAGGCGACCTGCGCGCTGAGCCCGACGTCGACGACGCGGCGGCTGAGCTGGAGGACGCCGAACGCGGTCGAGGCGTCGTCGCTGTGGATCCACTCGAGGCTGTTCGAGATCGCGGTGCCGCGCACGACCGCGGAGGCGCGGCCGGCGAGATCGATCCGCTCGCGTCCGCCGTCGAGGGCATCGCGCGCTGCCTGCAGCGCCAGCGTCAGCGGCGGCAGCGCGTCGCTGCGCAGCACGCCGTCGAGCCGCGCGACGTCGCGGTAGCGCAGGCCGAGCGCGGAGACGCCGAGCAGATCGCCGTCGTAGCGGCCCTGGCGCTGCAGGTGCGTGAAGTCGAGCGAGTAGCGGCCGAGCCGCGTCTTCGCGTTGAACTCGAACAGCGACCCGCGACCCTGCTCCTGCGTCTCGAGCGCGGTCAGGATCGCGGTGTCGAGATACGCGCGCAGGCCGAGCTGGCCGAACGATCGCTCGCCGTCGCGATCGATGCTCGGTCGCTGGACCAGCGCACCGGTCGCCGCCAGCATGCGCGAGATGCCGAAGTCGGCCTGGGCCAGCGTGCGCATGCCGCCGCCCTCGCCGCGTTGCTGGCCGAGCGTGTAGAAGACCTGGCCCGGGGCGATCACCGAGCCGTCGATCAGGAACGTCTGCCGCTCGACGCGGACCTGGCCGAGCGGACCGTTGAAGACCAGGCGGAACTCGTTCGCGCCGAACGAGAGCGGCAGGTCGTCGAACGAATACTGCCCGTCGGCGCGCGGCGTCTGGTAGCCGACCAGGGCGTCGTTGTAGTAGAGCGTGACGTCCCAGCCGGGCGGCAACGGGCCGCGGAACGTGTGGCGATCGAAGCTCGTCGGCTGGTCGAGCGGCCGGTTGCTGACGATGAGCCCGTTCGCTGTCGGGCTGCCGACCGTCACGTTCGGCACCGTCGGCAGCACGATCGAGCCGAACGCGAACGTGCGCGCGTGCATCGGCCCGAGCAGCGTCGCGTCGGGGTCGTGGCGTGCGAGCGTGAGGCGAACGTCGGGCTGTGCGACCGAGCTCTCGCCCGGCAGCGTGCTGCGATGGTTGGTGGCGACGTACGCCGAGCCTTCGAAGCCGAGCACGTCGCCGGTCGCGTAGAGCGTGTAGGTGGTCTCGACGTCGTGGGTGCCGGGGCCGGAGAGCGCCTCGGTCGCGAGCGTCTGGTCGATGAAGGGAGCCGAGGCGAGGGCAACCGGGCTCGGCTGCAGCGGGAAGCCGCGCCGCTCCGCCTCGGCGCCGTGCATCCGCCCGGCTTCGTCCTCGCGCGCGAGGCGCTCCTGCAGCGGCAACGGCTCGCGCGGGCGAACGCGCAGCTGCAGGCGCCCGAGGTCGAGCTCGAAGTCGATCGGCAGCCAGTGCGCGAGCAGCTTGCTCGAGACATAGACGTCGTCGCCGATCACCGCGGCGAGCTTCGGCTCGAAGTTCTTCTGCCGGCCGTGGATCGTGACGAGCGCGTCGTCGACGCTGAGCGCGAACGTGCGCTCCTCGCGGATGACGAAGCCGCTCGCCGTGCCGCGTCCCGGCTGCACCGTGATCGCGAGCGTCAGCAGGCGCGACAGCTCGCCGAGCGGAAGGAGCACGTGGCCGTCCTGCTGGTACGCGGTGAAGCTGTCCGAGAGCACGTGGCCGTCGAGCTGCACCTCGAGGACGAGCAGGTTCGCATCGACGCTCGGCTGGGCGAGCGCGACCGATGCGGCCGCCAGCGGCTGCGTTGCTGCAACGCTTCCGCTCGCGAACCACAGAGCGCCGCAGACGCCCGCCAGGAGCGTTCGCGCGGCCGAGCGTCGCCGGGGCGCTCGACACGGCGACCGCAGCTTCATCCCTGCGAGTCTGCGGACGCGGAGCGTGCAGCGATCAGGCGAACAGAGGGTGCTTCGCCTGCATGCTGTCGAGCGAACGGCGCGATGGCGTCAGCGCATCGGTCGGGCTCGGCGGCAGAGAACGCTGCGGACGCTGCGGCGCGCTGCGCCGAAGCGTCCGCTCAGGGCACGACGAGCGTCGCTTCGGCGATCGTCTTGCCGCCGCTGTCGGCGCGCTCGCGGTAGAGCAGGCGGAGCGTGCCGCCGGCGAGCGTCGCCCCCGGCGGCAGCTGCAGGGGAAGGCGGGCGCGGCGCAGCGGGTTCGGCACGTACACGGCGACGCCGCCGGCCTTGGCGACGTCGACCGGCGCGCCGCCGCGCGGCGTGAACGTCACGGCGAGATCGCCGTACACCGACCGGTTGCCGTCGCGTCGGATCTCGAACGCGAGCAGCGGCCCGGCGTCGGCGCCGGCGGGCTGGAGCGCGAGCTGCGTGAGCTGCACGTGCGCCTCGGTGTCGCCCTGCCGGACGATGACCGGGATCGATGCGCCGACGAGCGCGGTGATGACGACGCCGACCTTGCCCGCGCTGCCGTCCGCCGCCGCCTCGACGCTGTCGTCGGGCGTCGCGTCGGCGACGCGGTCGAACTGCAGGTGCGAGCGGTATTCGCCGGTCGCGAGGTCGGCGGGCTTGCGCAGCAGCATGCGCACGGTCTGCGAGCTGCCGGGCGCGATCGTCACCTGGCGCGGCGAGAAGCGCAGCATCGCATCGGCGAACTGCTCGCCGGCCTCGGCGCTGTCGGCGCTCTTGATCTCGCCGTCCTCGGTCATGCGCCGGTTGACGAGGCTGATCCGGTAGGTCTCGGGCATGCGACCGCGATTGATCAGCTCGACCTGCGCGGCGCGCTGGTTCTTGTCGAACACGATTCGCGTCGGGAACAGCATCAGGTCGGCGCGCACCGCGGGCGCGGCGAGCAGCAGCGCCGCGGCCACGAGCCAGGCGCGCGATGGCCGGCGTCGCGACCGCGTCATGGACGATTCCTCATGCAATGCCGCGCCTCGCGCTTCAATAGTTCACGGTGACGTTGAACGCTCCGGAGTACCCACCCGGCGCCTGGTTCGCGCCGACGATGAGCGTCGCGCCGATCCGGATCGACTGGGTGCCTCCTGCCGAAAGCGTACCCGTCGCCGGCGGGCTGCTGACGAACGAATTGACCGTCATCGCATGGCCATTTCCGTCGCTGAGCGTCACCGTGTTGTTGTCGGGCAGGGTGATCGAGTACGTCGCGTTGGCGGTGCCGACGACGTTCAGCTGCGCCGCGGCGCCCGGGCCCTGGCCGAGCAGGAGCACGCCGCCGGTCTGCGAGCGCGCGCCCGCCGGGCTGACGACGACGGTGCCGCCGCTGCCGGCGAGGAAGCTGCCGAACGACAGGTTGGCGACGGCGCCGATCGTCTGCGACGACGCCTGCGGGATCGTCGCGGCGAGCACGGTCGAGAGCGCGGCGGCAGCCGACCACGTCGGCCTGCCCGGTCGCAACGCGAATCGGCGGCTCGCCATCGCGGGGCAATGTAGCAGCCGGCGAGAAGAGGAGCGTCGCGGATTCACGACGCCCAAATGCAAACGGCACCGGACGCGCCGGTGCCGTTGCTCGCGAGAGCGGTCGATCAGTTGTAGGCGACGGTGACGCTGAACGTCCCGGTGTAGTTGCCAGCGGCCTGGTTGGCTGCGACGTGCAGCTTGCCGCCGACGTAGAACGACTGCGTGCCGGCAGCGCCGAGCGAGCCCGAGAGCGCACCGCTCGCGATGTCGCTCGTCCACGTGTCGACCGTCATCGTCGCCGACGACGGGCCGTTGATCGTCGCCGCCGTGGCCGGCAGCGTGATCGAGTACGTGAGGCTGCCTTCACCGGCGACGTCGAACTTGGCCGCGGTGACGGTGCCGACCTGCGTGCCCGGCTGGGTGACGCCGCCGGCGGCGGTCGCGACAGTGCTCGACGCCGCGGTCAGGGTCAGCGTGCCGACGGCCGCGCCGGGAACGACGTTGCCGAACGCGAGATCGATGGACGACGAGATCGTGATCGGCCGCACGACCGTCGCGGTCGCGTTGGCCGTGCCGGTCGCCGACGATTGCGCCCACGCGCCGCTCGAAGCGGCGACGAGGCCGAGCACGACGGCGACGCGCCGCGCGATTCTGCTGAACTGGTTCATCGTTTCATCCTTCAAGGTTGTTCGATCAAGCCACAAATCGATTCGCATCTGCATTCACAGCACTGGTTCGAATCCCCGCAAGGACCGAGTGGCCGGTGGCTTCCGACCCGCAGGCGCGGACCGATCTGTCCGCTGTGCCCGACCGTTATCGGGCAGCGTGCGCGGAAACTTGAAGGTCGATTGCGTCGAAGTGCGAGCTCGCCGCCGTGACGGATTCGGCGCGCGGCGGCCGAGCCGTTGCGCTAGGCGCGCTTGAGGCGGATGTGCGCGAGCAGGCCGCCATCGGTGGCGTTGGTGATCTCGAACGAGCCGCCCATGCGCGCCAGCGCCTTCTCGACGATCGCGAGGCCGAGGCCGGCGCCGGTCGCCGCGGTGCGCGCGGCGTCGCCGCGGAAGAACGGCGTCGTCAGCTGGTCGAGCTTCTTCGGGTCGACGCCCTGGCCGTGGTCGCGCACCGTGATGATCACCCACTGCCCGGTGCGCGCGAAGCTGACGACGACGCGCGCGATTCCGGTGTCGGTCGAGCGGCCGTAGCGGCGCGCGTTCTCGAACAGGTTCTGCAGGACGCGGCCGAGCTCGACGTCGTCGGCGAGGACGCGCGTGTCGGGCGCGACCTTCGACTGGATGCGGATCTGGCTCGTGTCGCGAAACGCCGCCGCCTCGCGCTGGACGATCGTGGCGACGTCGCATGGCACGAGCTTGACCTCGCCCGGCCGCGCGTAGTCCATGAACTTGTCGATGATCGCGTCGAGCTGGTCGATGTCCATCGCCATGTTCGACTTCGCTTCCTCGTCCTACACGCTCATCTCGGCCTCGAGCCGCAGCCGCGAGAGCGGCGTGCGCAGGTCGTGCGAGATGCCGGCGAGCATGACCGCGCGGTCCTGCTCGACCTTGGCGAGCTCGCGCGCCATCCGGTTGAAGCCCATGTTGACCTGGCGGATCTCGCTCGTCATCGTCGTTTCGTCGAGGCGCGAGTCGTACTCGCCCTCGCGGATCCGGCTGGCGGCGAACGACAGGTCCTTGAGCGGCCGGTTGATGAGCCGCGCGATGCCGGCCGAGCCGAGCACCGTCGCGAGCAGCGCGATCGAGACCCAGAGCACGATCGTGCTCGTCGACATCGGGCCGACGCGCGTCGGGTCGACCTTCAGCCAGAACGAATCGCGCGCGATCGTGAAGCCGACCCAGAGGCCCGGCGTGCCGTTCATCGAGCTGGCGACGATCGTGTCGGGGCCGAGCTGGTCGCGCAGCTCGCGCTCGATGACGCGCTGGAAGCGGTCGCTCTCGAACGGCTCCCACTGGTCGTTCGGCTCGCGCGGCGTCAGCTTGACGGACTCGAGCGTCGAGACGCTCTTGATGATCGCGATCCGGTTGATGCCGTCGGTGCCGAGCAGCGCCGCGCGCGTGATGTTGACGAGGCTCGCGATCTGCTGCGCCGCCTGGATCGCGCGCGGCTCGAACTCGAGCGCGCGAAACGTCTGCACCCAGGCGAAGACGCCGCTGGCGAGCAGGAGCGCGAGGAGGAAGAACGTGCGCGATCCAGGCGGCGCAGCAGATCGCGAGCCTCGTCAACATCACGCGCGCGGCGCTGCTCGGCACC
>JASLGD010000354.1 GCA_030150305.1 Caldimonas sp.
GACGCTCGACGCGGTCGCGAGCGCCTCGGCATCGTCGACGTCGGCGACGATGTGGCGAACGCGCTCGAGGTACGACTCGCCGGTCTCGGTGAGTGCGAGCCTTCGCGTGGTGCGATGAAGGAGGCGCGCGCCGAGATGCTCTTCGAGCTCGGCGATCAGCCGCGTGACGACCGCGGGCGAAACGTTGAGCGCTCGCGCTGCCGCGGCGAAGCTGCCCTCGTCGATGACGCGCATGAAGACGCGCATCGCGTGCAGTCGGTCCATGGCTCGACTCCGATCATTGCGTTTATCGCAATGCCGAATTCAATCACGGATCATTTATTCACAAGGCCGCAATGACTAACCTTTCGGACATCGATGAGCCGAGGCAACGACTCAACGACGCGGATCCCCGCCGGCACGACCGGCGATGGAACGCACCACCGACCGATGCTCGAAAGGATCGTCATGAACGCCAAGCTTCTGTTTGCTGCCACGTTGGGCCTCGCGCTCGTCAGCCCCTGGGTCCTGGCAGGCGAAACGTCGGCCACCGGAACCGCCGCGACCGCCGACGCGGGCGCGGCGAGGTTCCACCATACCGACTACGACGACGAGCTGGCGTCACGGCCGGCGCCCGGGTCTCTCATGAGGCGGCAGGACGTGCTCCAGACGCTGAACGCGCCCGCGGACCGGCGCCTGGTCGGCCCGCTGCGCAGCAGGACGTACAACCCTTACGGCACCGAGACCATGCGCGATCCGGTGTACAGCCGCGCCGACGTCAAGTCCGAGGTGCTCGAGGCCCGCGCTGAGCACACCTTGCGTCCGGCGGGTGAAGCAGGTGACCCGTACGTGGTCGGGGCGCCGCGCCGCGAAGCGCCGCGCCTTCTTGCCCGTCGGCCGTAAGACGCCAGCCGCGCGGCCGGGACGACGCACGGTCGGCCACCCAAGCGGTGGCCGAGATCGCGACGGCTTTGCGTTGCGCGGCGGAGTGCCCAAGCCGCCGCGAGCTACGCTCAGCTCATGTGCAAGGCGCAGGCGCGGTGCGGAGTCGTGCGGCGGCGCCTAATCGCTCCATCGAGCGGGCGTGCCAAAGCCTGCTGCGCGGACGTTGGGCCGCCGGTCTTTCCGAAGTTCGGCCCCGGTTGTTCACGCCGTGCCAACTCGCAGGAGGTTCCGATGCGGCGGTTTCTGTCTCTGCTGATCAGTGCGGTCACCTTGGCCGTGGCTTCGGCCGCCATCGCGCAGCAGGCTGTCTTCGCAACTTGAGCGAGAGCCGCGTCATGGCGAGTTGGCTTCGAACGCTGCTCCGCGGTCAGCCGTCCGAGGATCAGTTGCTGAATGAAGGTCTGGCACTTGCGATGGATTGGGGTGACAACTGGCTCTCCCCGATCAATGCCAGGCTTGGCAAGGTCTATCCGCACCTCGGTGCCACCAGGCTCGACGAGCTGAACGCCAGATGCCAGGGTGCCATGCGGCTCGCATACGAAGCCGTGCACGCCTCGCTGCACGCGGGTGCGCCGGGCCTCACGCTCGAAGGACTTGCAACTCTGGTGAGGGCACCGTATCCGTGGGTGAACGACGAGAACCTGGCGAGGCTGCTCAGGCAAGGCGTGTACTACGCTGCCAAGGTAGGGAGCCATACAAGTTCAAGCGTCGCGCGCGGCCATCAGGCGACGGACGGTTCGACCGCCAACTAGCCTCTTCGGTCGAGCCGTCCGTCGGCGTGTCGTGCGAAGCGCACAGGGTCGGCGCCGTGCACCGGAGCCGGATCCGGCCAGGGCCAGCCGCCAAAGCCCGTCCGTTGGTAGTCCGCGAACGCCTGACGGAGCTCGGCCTCGGTGTTCATGACGAAGGGGCCGTATTGCGCGACGTGCTCGCCGATCGGCCGCCCTTGCAGCATCAGGAACTCGGAGTCCTCCGCGCCATTCACCAGCTCGACCTCTGACCGGGCGTGCAGCTCGATGCCGCGCGAGCGCTCCACCTGGGTTCCCGCGACGGAGACGCTCGCTCCCTTGAAGAAATAGAGCTTGCGACGCGTCTGCGCGCCGGACGCCGGCGGCAACACGAAGCGCGCTCCTGGTGCCATCTTCAACGTCCAGATGGCGAGATCCGCCTCCGGTTCCGCGGCCCACGAGTGCGGCGGTGGCGGCAACGGATCGCGTGCGCCCGCATGCGCAATGCGACCCGCGATGCAGCCCACCACCGTCTCGCCGCCGTGCGAATCGGGCGCGTGCAGGTGCGGGATGTCTTCCGACCAGAACATCGTGAAGTGCGCCGGGACCATCTTGCTGCGGGCGGGCAGGTTGAGCCAGATCTGGAACAGCTCGAGCGGGTTGTCCGCTTCGGTGTCGAGCAGCGGGAACATTTCGGCGTGGACGATGCCGGCGCCGGCGGTCAGCCACTGCACGTCGCCGCCGCCGAAACGCGCCGCCGCACCGAGCGAATCCGAGTGGTCGGTCAGGCCTTTGCGAACGATGGTCACGGTCTCGAAGCCGCGGTGCGGGTGCGACGGGAACCCGGGCACCGTCTTGCCGTGGTACATCCGCCAGCCGTCCTTGCCGGCAAAGTCCTGGCCGAGGTTGCGGCCGGCGAGCGAGGCAGCAGGCCCGAAGGCGCCGTTGCCCCTGGGGTAAGCGTCCTCATGGTGGACGCAGAAGAGAAACGGGTCGATCGTTTCCCACGGCAGGCCAAGCGGTTCGATCTGCAGGACAGGGTCAGTCACGGCGTGATTCCGGGTGCGCGATCACCGGCGGTCCGGCAACTCCGAGCTCAGCGAGCTCGACCGCCGTCGCGGTCGCTTGCCGCGTGTGCTTCGATGTCGTCGCCATGGCGACTGTAGCGAACGCCCCCAACGATCGGTGCACGGGCCTCAGGCAGCAGAAGCCTCCGAGCGGCGTGCCCGCCTGTCGCGGTGAGGCGCGTTCGAAGCGCAGCGCTCGCTCAGCGGAGCCCTTCGCTTGCCGGAGCAATGCCAACGCGGCCCGGGCGAGCACGTGCTGGTGCGCAACGAGATCGACGACGAGGCGGCTGTGCGCGAATTCGACGTCGGCGATCAGCGCGTCGATTGCCCACGTCAGGTCGTCCCGGCTGCCGTATGGACAGCGGGCGAGGAACTCCTGGGCATGTCTGAGCAGACGATCGTCGCGAGCACCGCGTCCCCAGCGCTGAACCTCGGAAGAGCTCAAATGCGCGAGGCGACCCAGATCGCCTGTTCTTCGCGCATGCCAGAGCTGCGCCAGCAGATCTTCGAGCGTGGACTGCAGGTCGGCGTTGGTGGCCATGTTGCATTGCAGCATAGCGATTTGCCAGAGATCCGCAACCCGGTCACTGCGCCCGGGCCTTGACGCGGAATCGAAATGGGATCCCAATTCGGATACAGAACGAAGGACAGAAGTTGGCAACCAAGGCTGCGTGGCCGCAACAGCCCGCACAGCGCATCGAGGTCGTGCACGACGGCGGCGACAGCGGCGCTCCCGGAGGCGAGCGCGCGTCGCTCGGTCAGACGGTCTACGAGCGGATCAAAGACGACCTGTTCGACTTCCGCATGGCGCCCGGCCAGCGCTATTCCGAGCAGGAGCTCGCCGACCGGTTCGGCGTGTCGCGCACGCCCTTGCGCTTCGCGCTGCACGTGCTCGCGCGCGAGGGCTACCTCGATCGCGTCGGCGGCCACGCCGGCTGGCTCGTCAAGCCGTTCGATCTGGCCTACTACGAAGACCTCTACGACTTCCGCATCCAGATCGAGCTGATCGCGGTGAGGCGCCTGTGCGCCCTGGATCCGGCCCCCGACCTGCGCGAGCTGTGCGCCTTCTGGCGCGTGCCCAAGCGCGCGCGCGTGATGGACGGCCGCATCGTGGCCCGGGCCGACGAAGAGTTGCACAGCACGCTCGTCCGGCTCGCCGGCAACCGCGAGATGGCGCGCACCCACGCCGACCTCACCGAGCGCATCCGCATCATCCGCCGGCTCGACTTCATCGAGCCGGCCCGCATCAAGGACGCCTACGACGAGCACGACAAGATCCTCGGCGCGCTGCTGGCGCGGCGCGCCGGCGACGCCGAGCTGCTGATCAAGGCGCACATCGGGACCTCGCGCGCCGAGATCCGCCACATCACGCTGCACAAGCTCTCGCAGGCAGCCGAGCTGGGCGCACGGCGGCGCTCGGCCTGACACGGAGGATTTGCGACGATGCAAGCTCCCTACGACACGCTGCTCGTCGGCGGCCACCTGGTCGATCCGGCGCAATCGCTGGCCGGCGCGTACGACGTTGCGGTTCGCAACGGCCGCATCGCCGCCATCCTCCCGGGCGGCACGGCGTGCGAGGCGAACGAGCGCATCGACGTGCGCGGCAAGCTCGTCCT
>JASLGD010000537.1 GCA_030150305.1 Caldimonas sp.
GATGCGCTCGCTCGCCAGCGGTGGCGTCGACGATCTGCTGATCGCCGCCGCCTTCGCACCGGCCGCGCTCGTCTTCGACGTCCTCGACGGCCGCATCGCGCGCTGGCGGCAGACGTCGTCGGCGCTCGGCCGCGAGCTCGACTCGCTCGCCGACGTCATCTCGTTCGGCGTCGCGCCGGCGGCGCTCGCGTTCGCATGCGGCGCGCGCGGCGGCTGGGATTCGGCGGTCCTCGTCTACTTCGTGTGCTGCGGCGTCTCGCGGCTCGCGCGCTACAACGTCACCGCCGAGGCGATGTCGGCCGACACCGGCAAGGTGACGTATTTCGAAGGCACGCCGATCCCGACCAGCGTCGTCCTGACCGCGGTCCTCGCGTGGGCGGCGTGGCAGGGCCGCGTCGGCGAGCGCCTGTGGGGCGGAGCGTGGTCGTTCGCCGGCGCCGAGCTGCACCCGCTGGTGCTGCTGTTCGCGCTCTCGGGGACGCTGATGGTCAGCAAGACGCTGCGCATTCCCAAGCTGTAGCCCGCGTTGCCCTACGATCCGCGAGCGGCACGCGCAAGCGGTGTCGCTCCCGAGTCGCTGTCGTCGGAGTTCGCATGCTGAAGGAATGGGCGAAAGGTCTGCTCGACCGCGCGGGCGTCGAGATCCAGCGGCAGGCGACGCTCGCACGCTTTCTCGTCTCGCACCCGATCGACCTCGTCGTCGATGCGGGAGCGAACCTCGGCCAGTTCGCGCAGTCGGTCCGCCGCAAGGGCTACGGCGGACGGATCTGGTCGTTCGAGCCGGTCTCGTACGTCCACGCCGCGCTGGCGCGCACGGCCGCGGACGATCCGCGATGGTCCGTCAGCAAGCTGGCGCTCGGCAGCGCACCGGGCGAAGCGACCATCAACGTCAGCCACAACCACACGCTCAGCTCGTTCTTGCCGGCGTCCGAGCTCCTGTCGTCGTACGACAGCGCGGGCCCGACGGTGCAGGAGACGGTGATGGTCGAGACGCTCGACCGGGTGCTCAGCGGCGACCCCGCGAGTCACATCTTCCTCAAGCTCGACGTGCAGGGGTTCGAGAAGCAAGTCCTCGAGGGCGCGCGCGCGTCGCTGCCGCGCGTCCATGCGCTCTACATCGAGCTGCCGGTCGAGCACCTGTACCGCGGCGGCTGGACGTTCGTCGAGGCGATCAACACCCTCGACGCGCTCGGCTTCGCTCCGGCGCAGTTCCGAGCCGTCAATCCGCTGCCGAACGACCCTGCGTCCGCGGTCGAGTTCGACTGCCTGTTCCGGCGCAAGGAGGCATCGCACGGCGTCGCCTGACGCCGATGCGCCGGGGCTCGGCCAGCGCGAGCGCTTGCGAACGCCTCAGCCGCGCGACGCGGCGCGCGCCACTTTGTGGATCAGCTGCGTCGCGAGCGTCTCGGTCGCGACCGAGCGGTCGAGCGGCGAGCGCGAGAGCCCCGACGTCGCGTAGTTCAGGTTCTCCCAGATCTCGGCAGTCGCGGGATGGGCGTCGAGGATCGCGCGCAGCGCCGGACCCGGCAGCGGCGCCGAGAGCAGCGCCTCGATCTGGCGGACGAGCGAGCGGTACTGGCCGGCGCCGACCGCGCGCGAGCTCGCCTCGACGCGCTCGAGCAGGCGAGCGAGCGCGATCAGCGTCTCGAGACGGGTGTGCAGCGGTTCGATGCTCGGGGTGGCCATTGCTGTCGGTCCGCCCCGCTAGCTGCGGGGCCATGTCGCGCACCTGAGGGTCGCGACTCCGACTTCAAGCCTCAGCCGCCGCCGGCGCGCGCCGGCTGCTCCCAATCGCCGCCGAGCGCCTTGATCAGGAAGACCGAGGTCAGGAGGCGCTGCCCGGCGAGCTGCGCCGCCTGGCGCTCGGCGGCGAGGAGCGACTGCTGCGCGGTGATGACGTCGAGGTACGTCGTCGCGCCGCCTTCGTAGCGCGCGTTGGCGAGCTCGAGGACGCGCCGCGCGGTCTCGACCGCGACGCGCGCCTGCGCATCGGCGCGCTCGAGCGACGCGAGCCCGGTGATGCCGTCCTCGACCTCCTGCATCGCGTTGAGGACGACGCGCCGGTAGGTGGCGACGGTGGCGTCGTAGTTGGCGCGCGCGAACTCGAGGTTGGCGTCGAGCCGGCCGCCCGCGAAGAGCGGCTGCACGACGCTCGCGCCGAGCGACCAGACGAGGCTCGGTGCGTCGAACAGCCCGCCGAAGAGGCGGCTCTCGCCGCCGGCGAGCGCGTTGATCGTGATGCTCGGGTAGTACGCGGCGCGCGCGACGCCGATCTGCGCGTTGGCCGCGGCCATCGCGCGCTCGGCCGAGGCGACGTCGGGGCGCCGCTCGAGCACGTCCGACGGCACGCCGAGCGGCACCGGCGGCGGCACGAGCTCGCGCAGGTCGGGCGCGAGCGCGAACGACGGTGCCGGCGTCCCAGTCAGCGTCGCGACCGCGTGCTCGAACGGGCCGCGCTGCCGGCGCAGGAGGTCGAGCTGCGTGCGCGTCGTGTCGAGCAGCGCCTGTTGCTGCGCGACGTCGAGGCCCGACGCGGCGCCGAGGTCGTGGCGCGTGCTGACGAACTCGAGCGAGCGCCCCTGCAGCTCGAGCGAGCGGGCGACGACGTCGAGCTCGATGTCGATCGCGCGCAGGTTGAAGTACGCGGTCGCGAGGTCGGTGCCGAGCAGCAGCCGCGTGTTCTCGAGGTCGGCGGCGGCCTGGTCGGCGTTGGCGCGCGCGCCTTCGATCGTGCGCCGCACGCGCCCGGCGAGGTCGGCCTCGTAGCTGACGGCGAGCGTCGGCGTGAAGTCGTCCTGCACGGTCGCGAAGTTGGGCACGCCGTAGTTGCTGAGCGGCCGGTTCGCCGAGACGCGCTGGCGGGCGACGCGCGCAGCGAGGGTCGCGCTCGGCAGCAGCCCGGCCTCGCTCGACGCCACGACCGCACGCGCCTGCGCGAGGCGCGCGCCGGCGATCGCGAGCGTCGGGCTGCGCGCGAGCGCCTGCTCCTGCAGCGCGTCGAGACGTGCGTCGCCGAAGCGCTGCCACCACGGCCCCTTCGGCGCCGCGTCGCTCGGCGTCGCCTCGCGCCACGGCTCCTCGACGCGCCATGCCGGCGGCACCTCGACCGCGGGGCGAACGTAGTCGGGGCCGACGGCGCAGCCGGCGAGCGCGATCACGATCGCGAGCGCGGCCCCGGCGCGCGTGCGGAGCGTGGTCGCGGCAGCGACTTCGACGCCGCCGCGCGTGCAGCACGCGGTCACGGCAGCGACTTCGACGCCGCCGCGCGAGCGCGCGGCGCGCTCGCCGAGGCGTCGTCGCCGATCGCGAGCGCGACGGTGTCGCCCTCGGCGAGCGAATCGGACGGGTTGACGACGAGCCGATCGCCGTCGGCGACGCCGCCGAGCACCTCGATCGATTCGCCGAGGTTGCGGCCGAGCGTCACCGGCTTCAGGCGGACGCGGTTGGCGGCATCGACGAGCGCGACGCGCGTTCCCTCGCCGCGAAAGAGCAGCACGTTGGTCGGCACGACGAGCGTCCTGGCGCCGGCGAGCGGCAACTCGACCTGCACGTACGCGCCGGGCAGCAGCGTGCCGTCGCGGTTGGGCAGGTTGATCTCGACCTGCATCGTGCGCGTCGCCGGGTCGATCGCGCCGGCGCTGCGCGCGACCTCGCCGGTGAACGCGCGGCCGCGCAATTCGGCCTGCGTGACGACGACCTTCTGACCGGCGCGCACGAGCTGCGCATACGACTGCGGCACATTGACGTAGATGCGCAGCGGATCCATCTGCGTCAGCACGAAGAGCGTCCTGCCGCTCGAGTCGACGAGGTCGCCGACCTCGACGTTGCGCCGCGTGATGACGCCGTCGAACGGCGCGACGACCCGCGTGAAGCCCTGCAGCTGGCGCAGCCGCTGCACGTTGGCGTCGGCGGCGGCGAGGTTGGCGACCGCCTGCGTCGCGCCGCTGCGCTTCTCGTCGAGCTCCTGCTGCGAGACGACGTCCTTCTTGCGCAGCGCCTCCCAGCGCTCGACCGTGCTCTTGGCGAGCGCGAGGCTCGCCGCCGCCTGCTGGCGCGCGGCTTCCGCCTGCGACAGCTGCTGGTCGACCTCGGGCGACTCGATCACCGCGAGCAGCTCGCCCTTGGCGACATGGCTGCCGATGTCCTTGCTCCACTGGCGGACGTAGCCCGACGCGCGCGCCGCGATCGGCGCCTGCTGGAAGCCCTGCATCGTTCCCGGCAGCGCCAGCGTCTGGCCGCCCTCGCCGCTGCGCGCCACCGTCGTCTTGACGTACTGCGTCGCGCTCGCGGCGACGTTGTCCTCGAGGACGCGCGCGTTCGCCATCCGGCCGACGATCGTGCGGCCGGCGCCGACGACGAGCAGCAGCACGACGACGACCGCGGCGATGCGCGCGCCGCGGACGACGCGCGTCCGCGCCACCGGGTCGTCGGGAACCGTGACGACGGTCTTCGGATGCTCGTCGGCCATCGCTCAGCGCTCCTGCAATGCGGGCGTCGCCGCGACCGGGGTCGGCGCGTGCGCGGCGCGGCGGCGCGCCAGCCGCTCGTGCACGGCAGCGAAGACGACGGGGACGAAGAGCAGCGTCGACACGGTCGCGAAGAGCAGGCCGCCGATGACGGCACGGCCGAGCGGCGCGTTCTGCTCGGCGCCCTCGCCGAGGCCGAGCGCCATCGGGATCATGCCGATGATCATCGCCAGCGCCGTCATCAGCACCGGCCGGATCCGCGTCGCGCCGGCGTCGCGCGCCGCGAGCACGGGCGAGGCGCCCTCGTCGCGACGCTGCCGCGCGAACGAGACGAGCAGGATGCTGTTCGCGGTCGCGACGCCCATCGTCATGATCGCGCCGGTGAGCGCGGGGACCGAGAGCGTCGTGCCGGTGATGAAGAGCATCCAGGCGATGCCGGCGAGCGCCGCGGGCAGCGCGGCGACGATGATCATCGCGTCGATCCACGACTGGAAGTTGACGACGACGAGCAGGTAGACGAGGACGATCGCCATCGCCAGCCCGACGCCGAGGCCGATGAACGACGACTGCATCGTCTGCACCTGGCCGCGCACGACGACCTGGCTGCCGCGCGGCAGCTTCGGCCTGGCTTCGTCGACGATCGTCTGCACCTGCGCGGCGACGCTTGCAAGATCGGTGCCCTGCACGCTCACGTAGACGTCGATCGCGGGCAGGATGTTGTAGCGCGAGACGACCGCCGGCTGGCGCGCCGGCGTCGCCTCGACGAGGTTGCCGAGCAGCTGCGTCGTGCCGCTGGTACCGCTGCCGCTGCCGGAGGCGACCGGCGTGTTGAGCAGAGCGTCGAGCGAGTCGACCTTGTACTGCGGCGTCTGCACCGCGATCGAGTAGACGATGCCGTTCGCGGGGTTGAGCCAGAACGCCGGCGCCGTCTGCGAGCTGCCGGAGAGCGACACGAGGACGTTCTGGCCGACGTTCTGCGCCGAGAGTCCGACCTGCTGCAGCCGCGAGCGGTCCATCTGCAGGTTGACCGCGGGCGCGTCGAGGCGCTGGTGGACGTGCGCGTCGACCGCGCCGGGGATCTTCCGGATCCGCTTGACGAGGTCGGCGGCGAGGACGGTGTTGGCCTGCAGGTCGTTGCCCGTCAGCTGCACGTCGATCGCCGCGGGCAGGCCGAAGTTGAGGATCTGGGTGACGATGTCGGCCGGCTGGAAGAAGAACTCGATGCCGGGAAAGCGCTTCGGCAGCTCGCTGCGCAGCAGGCCGACGAACTCCGCCGTCGGTCGATGCCCTTCCTTCAGCGACATCAGGATCTCGCCGTCGAGCGTGCCGAACGTTCCGGCGTTGCTGTACGACAGGTTGATGCCGCTGTTCGGGACGCCGAGGTTGTCGAGGATCGTCTCGAGCTGCTCCTTCGGAATGAGCGACCGGATCGCCGCCTCGACGTCGTCCGCGATGCGCGCCGTCTCCTCGATCCGCGTTCCGGTCGGCGCACGAAAGTGCATCCGGATCTGGCCGGCGTCGACGCTCGGGAAGAAGTCGCGGCCGAGGAACGGAATGAGGCCGCACGAGAGCAGGCAGAAGGCGAGGAAGCCGACGCCGAAGACGCCGCGCTTCTCGAGGAGCGAGCCGAGCGCGATGGTGTACGCGCCGCGGACGCGCTCGAACTGGCGGTCGAACGCATGGTGGACGCGCTGGAAGACGCCGGACCCGCTCTCCCGCCTGCGGGAGAGGGCCGGGGGGGAGGGCGAAGCCGCGACATCGCCACGACCCTCGCCGCGGCCCTCTGCCGCGAGCGGGACAGGGTGGGAGCCGCGCATCAGGAGCATGACGAGCGTCGGCACGAGCGTTCGCGACAGGATGTACGACGCGACCATCGCGATCACGACCGCTTCGGCGAGCGGCACGAACAGGAACCGCGCGACGCCCGAGAGGAAGAACATCGGCACGAAGACGATGCAGATGCACAGCGTCGAGACGAACGCCGGCACGCCGATCTCGCCGGCGCCGATCACGATCGCGTCCTCGAGCGGCTGGCCGAGGTGCAGGTGCCGCTCGATGTTCTCGATCGTCACGATCGCCTGGTCGACGAGGATGCCGACCGAGAGCGCGAGGCCGCCGAGCGTCATCAGGTTGAGCGTCTCGCCGAGCATCTGCAGGACGAGGATCGACGCCAGGATCGAGAGCGGGATCGTGAGCGCGATGATCGCAGTCGAACGCCAGTTGCCGAGGAAGAGGAGGACCATCGCCGCGGTCAGCGCGGCGGCGATCAGCGCCTCGCTGACGACGCCCTGCACCGCCGCCTTGACGAACACCGACTGGTCGAAGAGCGGCGTCACCTTGACGTCGCCGGGCAGGAGCGGCTGCACCTTCGGCAGCAATGCCTTCAGGTTGGCGACGATGTCGAGCGTCGACGCGCCGCCGTTCTTCAGCACCGAGAGGAGGACGCCGCGCGAGCCGTCCTTGCGCACGATGTTGGTCTGCGGCGAGAAGCCGTCGCGCACGTAGGCGACGTCGCGCAGGTACGTCGTCGTGCCGTTGGTGGTCTTGACCGGCAGGTCGTTCAGGCCCGCGATCGCCTCGGGCGAGCCGTTCATGCGCACCGTGTACTCGGTCTCGCCGAACTTCGCGGTGCCCGACGGCAGGATCAGGTTCTGCAGGTTGACCGCGTTGACGACGTCGGCCGGCGCCAGCCCGCGCGCCTGCAGCGCCTGCATGTCGAGGTCGACCGAGATCAGCCGGTTCTTGCCGCCATAGGGAAACGGGATCGCGATTCCCGGGATCGTGATCAGCTGCGGCCGCAGGATGTTGATGGCGGCGTCGAACACGGTCTGCTCGGGCAGCGTCTGGCTGCCCATGCCGAGCTGGATCACCGGGATGCTCGACGCCGAGTACTTGATGATGAGCGGCGGCGTGATGCCGGGCGGCAGCTGGCGCAGCTGCGTCTGCTCGATCGCGACGACCTGCGCGATCGCGGTCTGGATGTTGGCGTTCGGCTGGAAGAAGACCTTGATGACGCTGATGCCGGCGAGCGAGGTCGACTCGAGGTGCTCGATGTCGCTCACCGTCGTCGTCAGGCTGCGCTCGTTCTGCGCCGAGATGCGGTTGCCCATCTCGCTCGCCGGCAGCCCGGTGTAGTTCCAGATGATCGAGATCACCGGGATGTTGATCTCGGGGAAGATGTCGGTCGCCATGTTGAGCAGTGCGAACGGCGTCGCCAGGACGATCAGCATCGCCATCACGATGAACGTGTACGGGCGCTTCAGCGCGAGCTGGACGATCGACATCGGGGGGCGGCGAGCGCCGGCGCCCGGCGACGGCGCCGGGGGCTGCGGGCGAGACGGCGATGATATTCAGAGTGCCGGCCGGGCGTCGGCGAAGTCTTACCGGCGGCTGCCGGCTTGTCCCACACCCCGGACCTTGCGGCTGCCCTAACGTTCACGATCGGAGCGACACTCCGTCGACCCGCAACTCGAGAGAACACCATGGCCACGACCACCGACACCGAACGGCCCTCGGAAGACACGGGTGCCGACTACGGCTCGAGCCCCGGCGGCTCGAGCACCACCGCGCAGAAGCTGCGCGACCAGGCCGACGCCGTCGTCCAGCGCATCCAGCCGCAGATCGCGGCGGTCTCGACGTACGCGCGCAACGAGCCGACGAAGGCGCTGCTGATCTCGGCCGCGGCCGGCGCGGCGATCATGGGCCTGATCGCGCTGATGGTGCGGTCGGGCGGCCGCTCGACGCCGCAGGGCGTCGCGAAGTCGACGATGGCGGCGATCCGCGACGCCGCGCTCGACCTCGCCGACAGCGCGCAGAACATCGCCGCCGATGCGATCGACAGCGCGCGCAGCCGCGCCGCCGACGCGATCGACCGCGCCCGCGGCCGCGCCAGCGACGCCGCCCGCCGCGCCGGCGACACCGCCAGCGACACAGCCAAGGATGCTGCCGACGCGACGCAGAGCCGCGCCGCCGCGGCGCTCGACGCGGCGCGCAGCCGCGCCTCGGCGGCCGCCGAAACCGTCTCCGACACCGTCGCCGAAACGTGGAAGAAGGTCCGCGACCAGGCGGCGCCGATGGTCGACAAGGTGCGGCCGCAGGTCGAGGCCGCGGCGAGCTACGTCCGCGAGGACCCGACCCGCGCCGCGCTCGGCATCGCTGCCGCAGGCGCGATCATCGCCGGCCTCGTCGCGCTCGCGCGCCAGGCGGGCAACGACGACAACTCGTTCTACTGACTCTCGCTGCGCGGCGCGCCGTCCGGTGCGCCGCGCGCCGTCGCTCGGCGAAGCCTCCTGCGCGCCACGCCGTCGCCCGGCGGCACAGCGTTTGCCGACTCGCTGCATCCACGTCGAAGGAGCAGCGCATGTCGCATCACTTGAATCCCCGCGTCCGTTTCGTCCCGGCTTGTGTCGGCGTCGCCCTGCTCGTCGCCGCGAGCGCGGCGACCGCGCAGACGTCCGGCAGCAGCATGGGCAACGCGGGCACGAGCAACGCGGGATCGATGTCGTCGCAGTCGGCGGCCAAGGTCTCGTCGGCCGACAAGGCGTTCGTCCAGAAGGCGGCGATCGGCGGCATGGCCGAGGTGCAGATGGGCCGGCTCGCGCAGCAGAAGGCGGGCAGCGACCAGGTCAAGCAGTTCGGATCGCGCATGGTCGACGACCACAGCAAGGCCAACGACGAGCTGAAGCAGGTCGCGACGACCAAGGGCCTGACGCTGCCGACCGATCTCGACAGCAAGCACAAGAGCAAGATGCAGAAGCTCGAGAAGCTCTCGGGCGCGCAGTTCGACCGCGCCTACATGGACGACATGGTCGCCGACCACAAGGAAGACGTCTCCGACTTCCAGAAGCAGGCGAAGTCCGGCGCCGACGCCGACATCAAGGGCTTCGCGTCGAAGACGCTGCCGACGCTGCAGGAGCACCTGTCGATGGCGCAGTCGACCGACAAGGCGGTCAAGGCCGCCAAGTAGCAGCGAGGCGGGCGCCGTCGTATAAGTGAGCGACGCGCGCGGCCGCGCGTCGGAGGATCCCTTGTACGTTCGCAACGCCTGGTACGTCGCCTGCACACCCGACGAGATCGCGTCCGGCCCGCTCGGACGCACGATCTGCGGCCAGCGCGTCGTGCTCTTTCGCGCCGAAGGCGGCGCGGTCGCCGCGCTCGAGGACTTCTGCCCGCACCGCGGCGCGCCGCTCTCGCTCGGCAAGCTGCGAGAAGACGGCCGCCTCGTCTGCGGCTACCACGGTCTCGTCATGGGCGGCGACGGCCGCTGCGTCTCGATGCCCGGCCAGCGCGTGCGGCCGACGATCCGCTCGTACCCGACGATCGAGCGCTACGGCTTCGTCTGGATCTGGCCGGGCGACAAGGCGCAGGCTGATCCGAAGAAGCTGCACGCGCTGCCGTGGGCCGAGAGCGCGGACTGGGTCTACGCCGGCGGCCTCTACCACGTCAACTGCGACTACCGGCTGATGGTCGACAACCTGATGGACCTGACGCACGAGACGTACGTCCACGCGACGAGCATCGGCCAGCCCGAGATCGAGGAAGCCGCACCGGCAACGCGCGTCGAGGGCGACTCGGCGATCACGAGCCGCTTCATGACGAACATCCAGGCGCCGCCGTTCTGGCGCGCGGCGCTGCGCGGCAACGGCCTCGCCGACGACGTCCCGGTCGACCGCTGGCAGGTCTGCCGCTTCGTGCCGCCGAGCCACGTGCTGATCGAGGTCGGCGTCGCGCACGCCGGCCACGGCGGCTTCGACGCGCCCGCCGAGCGCAAGGTCTCGTCGATCGTCGTCGACTTCATCACCCCCGAGACCGACACCTCGATCTGGTACTTCTGGGGCATGGCGCGCAACTTCAACATCGGCGACGCCGCGCTCACGAAGCAGATCCGCGACGGCCAGGCGGCGATCTTCGGCGAGGACGTCGCGATCCTCGAGTCGCAGCAACGCAATCTCTCCGAGCAGCCGCGCCGCCACCTGATGCGCCTCAACATCGACATGGGCGGCTTCGAGGCGCGCCGCATCCTCGAGCGGCTCGTCGCCGAGGAGCAGAACGACCTGTTGAAGGCGTGACCGGGAAATCCTCGCCCGCAGCCGGCGCGATCGCGACGTAACATCGTCTCGTCGAAGGCAGGAGACGAGCGTTGGCCAAGAAGAAGCGCGAGCCGAGGATCGTCCGGCCCGAGGACATCGACCCGCACCACGACTGGACGCGGCCGCTGCAGGCCCCGGGCCACATGCAGGTCGACTTCGAGGAGCGGGTGAACTTTCGCCGTCTCCACGATTACCGGCTGGCGCGCACCCGCGATGCGCTGGCGAAGTCGGGGCTCGGTGCCCTCCTCTGCTTCGACCAGCACAACATCCGCTACACGACGAGCACGGTGATCGGCGAGTGGGCGCGCGACAAGCTGACGCGCTACTCGCTGCTGACCGGCAACGGCGACCCGTACCTCTGGGACTTCGGCTCGGCGGCCAAGCACCACCGCCTGTACACGCCGTGGCTGTGCAAGGACCACTGCAAGGCGGGCCTGCTCGGCCTGCGCGGCGCGGTCGGCGGCGACGGCAAGCTCTTTCGCAGCGCGGCGCGCGAGATCAAGGCGCTGCTCGAGGAAGAAGGCGTCGCCGACATGCCGCTCGGCGTCGACATCGTCGAGGTGCCGATGATGCTCGAGCTGCAAAAGCTGGGGCTGGAGGTGCGCGACGCGCAGCAGACGATGCTCGAGGCGCGCGAGATCAAGAGCATCGACGAGCTGATGCTGCTCAACATGGCGGCGGCGATGGTCGACGGCGTCTACCACGAGATCGCCGAGAAGCTGAAGCCGGGAGTGCGCGAGAGCGACATCGTCGCGCTGGCGACGATGCGCCTCTACAGCATGGGGTCGGACTGCGTCGAGGCGATCAACGCGATCTCGGGCGAGCGCTGCAATCCGCACCCGCACAACTTCACCGACCGGCTGATCCGCCCCGGCGACCAGGCGTTCTTCGACATCATCCATTCGTACGTCGGCTACCGCACCTGCTACTACCGCACGTTCAGCGTCGGCCGCGCGACGCAGCCGCAGATCGACGCGTACAGACGGGCACGCGACTGGATGGACCGCGCGATCGCGCTGCTCAAGCCCGGCGTCTCGTCGGACGTCGTCGCGCGATCGTTCCCGACCGCCGAGGAGATCGGCAGCGCCGGCGAGATGGAGGCGTTCGGCCTCAACTTCTGCCACGGCCTCGGCCTCGGCCTGCACGAGCGGCCGCTGATCTCGCGCCTCAGCTCGCTCGACGAGCCGATCGAGCTGAAGACCGGCATGGTGTTCGCGGTCGAGACGTACTGCCCGGCGAGCGACGGCTTCTCGGCGGCGCGGATCGAGGAGGAGGTGATCCTGACGCCGAGCGGGCCGAAGGTGATCTCGCTCTACCCGGCGCAGGAGCTGCCGATCGCCAATCCTTACTGAATGCGAAGACGACCACGATGGCGACACCCTTGGAAGCGAGATCCTTCGCTGGCGCTCCGGAGGACGGTGCGCGGCGGATCGGCTGGATCGGCATCGGCCGCATGGGCTACGCGATGGCCGAGCGGCTCGCGAAGTCGGGCGCCGACCTCACCGTCTGGAACCGCACCCGCGCGAAGGCCGAGCCGCTCGCGAAGCACGGGGCGAAGATCGGAGGCGCGCTCGTCGACCTCGCCGCGTGCGACATCGTCTTCGTCATGGTCTCGACCTGGGACGACGTCCGCGAGGTCGTCGCCGGGCAGCACGGGCTGCTGAGCGGCGAACGCGCGCCGAAGCTCGTCGTCGAGTGCTCGTCGATCTCGCTCGAAGGCTCGGCCGAGCTGCGCGAGCTGCTCGCCGCGCGCGGCGTCGCGCTGCTCGCCGCGCCTGTCTCCGGCAACGCCAAG
>JASLGD010000550.1 GCA_030150305.1 Caldimonas sp.
AGCCCGAGTTCTCGCTGCGCACCGAGGCGGTCGACGCCGGCGAGTTGCTCGACGACATAGCGCTGCGCTTCGCCGAGCGCGCGGCGCGGCAGGACGTGCGCGTGCGCAGCGTCGCCGCGCCGTCCGACGCAGCGACGCTGCGCACGCGCACGTCCTGCCGCGCCGCGCGCTCGGCGAAGCGCAGCGCGATGTCGTCGAGCAACTCGCCGGCGTCGACCGCCTCGGTGCGCAGCGAGAACTCGGGCTCGTCGAGCTTGGCGAGATCGCCGAGCGACTGCACCATGCGCGCCGCGTTGGTCGTGTTGCGCAGCGCGATCTCGAGCAGGCGGCGGTCGTCGGCGCGCGCGGCGTCGTCGGCCCAGCGACCCTCGAGCGTCTCCAGGCAGGCGACGGTCGCAGTGAGCGGCGAGCGCAGATCGTGCGAGAGGTTGCTCACGCCTTCGCGGCGGAAGTGGTCGGTGCGGCGCAGCGCGTTCCATTGGCGCCGGCAGATGTCGAGCAGCATCTCGAACGCGCTCGTCAGCTGGCCGAACTCGTCGCGCGTCGGCGGCGGCAACGGACTGTCGGGCGCGACCGCGAGCCCTTCGGCGAGGCCGCGCTGCGAGAGCGTCGACACCGCGTCCGTGAGCCGGCGCAGCGGCCGCGTCACCGACGCGATGATCAGCAGCGCGAGCAGCGTCGTCAGCGCGATCGCCGCGACGATGCCGACCAGCGCCGGCCGCGCGAAGCTGCTGAACAGCGCCTCCCAGCGCCCTTCCGGAAGCTGCTGCGTGTGCAGGACGAGGTAGAGGTAGCCGGCGTCGACCGGGCCGGCGGCGCTCGATCGCCGCACGGGCTTGGCGACGACGACGGCGCCGGCGTCCATCCGCTCGGGGTCGTCGCCCATCACGAACGATGCGTCGCTCCGATCGATCGATTCGCGCACCGGGGCGAGCGCGACGTGCGTCCCCGGGACGAGCGGCGTCGGCCCGGTCTTCGCGAGGACGTTGCCGTCACGATCGAGCAGGTACAGCTCGGTGTTCGGCTCGAACAGCACGAGGCCGCGCAGCCACGCCTGGAACGCCGCCGCGTCCTTCTCGTGCATGTCGAAGATGTCGTCGTACATGCCGACGACCTTGCCGAGGAACGCCATGCCGCGGCGATACGCGGTCATGTTCTCGAAGCGCTGGAACGCGAAGACGACGGTCGCGATGACGAGCAGCGCGGTCACGAGCCCGGTCGCGAACACCGTCAATGCCAGCTTGGCCCGGACGCTCATTGCGTGCCTCTACATGCAAGCATGCGTGGAACGGGACGCCCAAGGCGTCCGCGCCTCCCGCCTGGCGGGAGGGCAGCGAAGCGGGGAGGGAGCCATCCCGTCCGTCTCAGCCGGAGGGCCCGATGGGTCGGGCCCTCACGGCTCGTCGCGCATCTTGTAGCCGGCGCCGCGCACCGTCAGGATCAGCTCGGGCCGCTCCGGGTCGTCCTCGAGCTTGGCGCGCAGGCGGTTGATGTGCGTCGTCACCGTGTGCTCGTAGCCGTCGTGGCTGTAGCCCCAGACGGCGTTGAGCAGCTGGCCGCGCGAGAAGACGTGGCCCGGGTGCGACGCGAAGTGGAGCAGGAGATCGAACTCGAGCGCGGTGAACTCGAGCGGCGTGCCGCGGATCCGCACCTGCCGCTTCGCCGGCCAGATCTCGAGCTCGCCGTTCTTCAGCACGCGCGGCTCGCTCGCGCCCGCCGCCTGCGCCGCGCGCAGCAGGTCGGCGCGGCGCAGCAGCGCCTTGACGCGCGCGAGCAGCTCGGCGAGCGAGAACGGCTTGGTCAGGTAGTCGTCGGCGCCGAGCTCGAGGCCGAGGACGCGGTCGAGCTCGGTCGACTTCGCGGTCAGCATCAGGATCGGCGTCGAGCGGCCGCGCGCCCGCAGCGCCTTCGTCACCTCGAGCCCGTCGAGCCCTGGCATCATGAGGTCGAGGACGAGCAGATCGGCCGGCCGTTCGTTCTGGCTGGCGAGCGCGGCGCTGCCGTCGGCGACCGCGTGGACGTCGTAGCCCGCGCTCTTCAGGTTCATCACCAGCAGGTCGCGGATGTCGGCCTGGTCTTCGGCGACGAGGATCGACGCGGGCATGGCGCGATTGTCTCGCGCCACCGCGGAGTCTTACAGCGATGTGATCGTGGCGTGATCTTTCGCGACGTTGGCGCGAGGTGTGGCGTCCACAGTGGCGGCCATCGTCATCGCCACCGCCCGCCATGCTGAATGCCGCCACCGCCGCCTCGCCGAGTCTTCCGATCGCGCTCGCCGAGCTCGTCTCACACCGCCCGTACCTCGTGCGCTTCGCGCTGCGCAAGCTGCGCGATCCGGCGCTCGCCGAGGACGCGGTGCACGACGTCATCGAAGCGGTCCTGGCCGGCCGCGCGCGCTTCGGCGGCCGCGCCGCGCTGCGCTCATGGCTGACCGCGATCCTCAAGCACAAGATCGTCGACGTGCTGCGGCGCGACTCGCACCACGAATCGCTCGACGGCGACGGCGCCGACGGCGAGCACGCCGGCCGCGAGATCGCGTGCGAGCGCGCCGGCCCGGAAGAGATCGCGGCGCGCCGCGAAGAGCTCGCGCACGCGCTCGCCGGCATCGAGCGGCTGCCGCCGACGCTGCGCGATGCGATCGTGCTGCGCGTCGTCGAGGAGCGCGAGACCGACGACGTCTGCGCGCAGCTCGGCATCAGCGAAGAGAACCTGTTCGTGCGCGTGCACCGCGCGCGTCGCCAGCTGCTGTCCTGAGCGCGGCGGCGCCGCTCAGATCATCGCGGCCGGATCGACGTCCTCGCTCGCGAATCGCGTGACCTTCTTGGGCAGCAGATGCGCGCGCGCGCCCGCGACGAGGCCGAGCCGGTCGCGCAGCGCGAGCCATTCGCCGCGCGGCATCTCGACATCGACGTAGCCGTCGCCGTCGTCGCGCAGGAACTCGAGGCGCGTGTTCGGCCCGACCGTCAACGCCTGCGCGAAGACGACCGGCACCGACCCGGGCTCGGCGCTCGCGGTGACCTGGAGCTCGTGCGGCCGGACGTATGCAGTGCGCGCGTCGCCGGCGCCGCCCGCCGACGCGGCGGCGTCGCGGAACTGGTTGACGTCGCCGAGGAACTGCAGCACGAACGGCGTCGCCGGATGGTCGTAGACCTCGTCGGGCGCGCCGTCCTGCTCGATGCGGCCGCGGTTCATGACGACGATGCGGTCGGCGACCTCCATCGCCTCTTCCTGGTCGTGGGTGACGAAGACGCTGGTGACGTGCATCTCCTCGTGCAGGCGGCGGAGCCAGCGGCGCAACTCCCTGCGCACGCGCGCATCGAGCGCGCCGAACGGCTCGTCGAGCAGCAGCACCTTCGGCTCGACCGCGAGCGCGCGCGCCAGCGCGATGCGCTGCCGCTGGCCGCCCGAGAGCTGGTGCGGATAGCGCTCGGCGAGCCGATCGAGCTGGACGAGCGCGAGCAGCTCGGCGACCTTGGCGCGGATCCGCGCCTCGTCGGGGCGCAGCGCCTTCGGCCGCACGCGCAGGCCGAAGGCGACGTTCTCGAACACCGTCATGTGGCCGAACAGCGCGTAGTGCTGGAAGACGAAGCCGACGCCGCGCTCGCGCACGTCGGCGCCCGTCGCGTCCTCGCCGTGGAAGAGCACGGTGCCCGAGTCGGGCACCTCGAGCCCCGCGATCATGCGCAGCAGCGTCGTCTTGCCCGACCCCGAGGGGCCGAGCAGCGCGACGAGCTGGCCGGCCGGGATGTCGAGGCTCAGGTCCTCGCAGACGACGGTCGCGCCGAAGCGCTTGTACAGGTGACGAACCTCGATGCTCACGACCGCGCTCCGCTCGCCTGCGCGGCGACGCGCCGCTCGACGATCACCTTCAGCACCAGCGTCAGCAGCGCGAGGCCGGCGAGCAGCGACGCGACCGCGAACGCGGCGGCGAACTGGTACTCGTTGTAGAGGATCTCGATGTGCAGCGGCATGGTGTTGGTCTGGCCGCGGATGTGGCCGGAGACGACGCTCACCGCGCCGAACTCGCCCATCGCGCGCGCGTTGCAGAGGATGACGCCGTAGAGGAGCGCCCAGCGCACGTTCGGCAGCGTCACGCGGCGAAAGATCTGCCATCCCGAAGCGCCGAGGACGCGCGCCGCCTCCTCCTGCTCGATGCCCTGCGCCTGCATGAGCGGGATCAGCTCGCGCGCGACGAACGGGAAGGTGATGAAGATCGTCGCGATGACGATGCCGGGCAGCGCGAAGATGATCTTGAGGTCGTGGTCGCGCAGCCAGCCGCCGAACCAGCCCTGCAGCCCGAAGACGAGCACGAAGATGAGGCCGGCGATCACGGGGCTGACCGAGAACGGCAGGTCGATCAGCGTCAGCAGCAGGTTCTTGCCGCGAAAGTCGAACTTGGCGATCGCCCACGCCGCGGCGACGCCGAAGACGCAGTTGAGCGGCACCGAGATCGCGGCGGCGACGAGCGTCAGCCGGATCGCCGCCAGCGCGTCGGGCTCGACGATGGCGGCGAGGTAGACGTCGATGCCCTTCTTCAGCGCCTCGGCGAAGACCGCGACGAGCGGGACGAAGAGGAAGAGCGCGAGGAACGCGAGCGCGACCGCGATCAGCGTGCGTCGCACCCACGCCGGCTCGCTCGTCGCGGTGGCGATCGGGCGCGGCGCTGTCGTCCCGGACGCGGACGACGGCTCGCGTGCTGCCGTCATCCTGAGCGCCGGCGAAGGATCTCTGCCGTCGGCGACGCCGAGGTCCTGCGCTTCGCTCAGGACGGCGGCCGGGCTCATCGTCCCTGCCTCGCGCGCGTCCACGCCTGCAGGCCGTTGATCGCGAGCAGCAGCAAGAACGAGGCGACGAGCATGACGACCGCGATCGCGGTCGCGCCGGGGACGTCGAACTGCTCGAGCTTGGTGATGATGAGCAGCGGCACGATCTCCGAGACCATCGGCAGGTTGCCGGCGATGAATATGACCGAGCCGTACTCGCCGAGCGCGCGCGCGAACGCGAGCGCGAAGCCGGTGAGGAGCGCCGGCGTCAGGATCGGCAGGATGACGCGGCGAAACGTCTGCAGCCGCGTCGCGCCGAGGATCGCCGCGGCTTCCTCGACTTCGACTTGCAGGTCCTCGAGCACCGGCTGCAGCGTGCGCACGACGAACGGCAGGCCGATGAACGTGAGCGCGATCCAGACGCCGACCGGCGTGAAGCTGACCTTGAACGGCAACAGGCTCCCGATCCAGCCGTTGCCCGCATACAGCGCCGTGAGCGCGATGCCGGCGACCGCCGTCGGCAGCGCGAACGGCAGGTCGACGAGCGCGTCGACGATGCGCCTGCCGGGAAACTCGTAGCGCACGAGCACCCAGCAGACGACGAGGCCGAAGACGGCGTTGACGAGCGCCGCCGCGAACGACGCGCCGAACGTCAGCCGGTACGCGGCGAGGACGCGCGGCGCCGTGACGGCGTCCCAGAACGCCGGCCACGTCATCGTGAACGTCTTCAGGAACGCCGCCGAGAGCGGCACGAGGACGATGCACGAGAGATAGAGGAGCGTGAAGCCGAGCGCGAGGTCGAACCCCGGCAGGACGCTGTGACGCTTCAGGAGCGCGCGCGAGAACAGCATGCCGCGGCGCCCCGCCCGCTACTTCTTGGCGAGGATCTGGTCGTAGATCGCGCCGTCGTCGAAGTGCTCCCTCTGCGCCTTGGTCCAGCCGCCGAACATCTCGTCGATCGTGAACGTCTGCACCTTCGGAAAGTCCTTCGCGTACTTGGCGAGGAGCTGCGGCGAGCGCGGCCGGATCTGGTGCTTGGCCGCGATCTCCTGCGCTTCGTCGGACCAGAGGAACTTCAGGTAGCCCTCGGCCTGCTTCCTCGTGCCCTTCTTGTCGACGACCTTGTCGATCACCGCGACCGGGTTCTCGGCGAGGATCGTCGACTTCGGATAGACGACGTCGAACTGGTCGCCGAACTCGGCCTTGATCAGGTTGACTTCGCTCTCGAACGTGCAGAGCGCATCGCCGATGTTGCGCTGCGCGAAGGTCGTCGTCGCGGCGCGGCCGCCGCCGTCGAACACGGGAACGTTGGCGAAGATCTTCTGCACGAGCTCCCTCGCCTGCGCCGGCGTGCCGCCGGCCTTGATCGCCGAGCCCCACGCGGCGACGTACGTGTAGCGGCCGTTGCCGGTGATCTTCGGGTTCGGGATGACGACGCTCGTCCCCGGCTTGGCGAGGTCGGGCCAGTCGTGGATCGCCTTCGGGTTGCCCTTGCGGACCAGGATCACCGTGACCGAGGTCGTCGGCGCCGAGTTGTTCGGCAGCCGCTTCGCCCAGTCTTCGGGGATCAGCTTCGCGCGTGCGATCGCGTCGATGTCGCTCGACTGGTTCATCGTCACGACGTCGGCCTCGAGGCCGTCGATGACGGCGCGCGCCTGCTTGCTCGAGCCGCCGTGCGACTGGTTGACGACGACGTCCTCGCCGGTCTGCTGCTTCCAGGCGCGCTGGAACGCCGGGTTGATCTCCTTGTAGAGCTCGCGCGCGACGTCGTAGCTGACGTTGAGCAGCGTCGTCCCGGCGGCAAGCGCGGACAGCGGGACGCAGGCGGCGACGGCGGCGGCGATCGCCGCGGCGATCGCGGCGCGGCGGGTCGAAGGCAAGCGGTCGGACATCGAGGGGTGGCCCGGTTCGGCAGAACCGCGCATGTTAGGGCGGCGCAAAGGCGCGCCAACGACGTTCGCGTTCGAAGCTTATGCCGCGCTGGCGCCGTCGCGCTCGGCCAGCAAGCGACGCACCCGTGCGAGCAGGTCGTCGGCGTCGGCGCCGGCCGAAGGCGCAAGCGAGCCGTCGACGGCGCCGGCGACGAGCCGCTCGGCGCTCGCCGGGGTCACCGCGCCGTAGAAGAGCGGACGGTCGCCGGCGGCGATCAGCAGGGTCGGGAAGTTGTCGAGGTCGGGATCGGCGAGGGCGTCGGACTCGTCCTCGACGTCGATCCAGGCGAACTGGCAGCGCTCGCCGTAGCGCGCAGAGAGCGCGGTGAACGCGGCGCGGTACTCGCGGCACGAGCCGCACCACTCCGCGCACAGGCACGCGACGAGAGGCCGCATCGCGGCGCGCCCTCGCCTACGCGACGTGGAGCATGTCGTGGATCTCGTGCTCGTGCGTCGGCGGGCCGTCGAGGTTGATCGTCTTCCAGCCGTTGTCGTACTCGACGACCCGGAAGCGCCGCATCGGCATCATGCCGTGCGAGGTCGGGAACAGCGCGAACACGTCGTCGCCGTGCTCGAGCGCGCGGACGACCTCGGAGACGTCGGCGACCTGCGGCTCGGTGTGCCACTCGTTGCTCACCGTGTCGACCGGACCCCACTCGACGCCGGTGACGCGCCCGTCGGCGTCGGCGCCGGCCGAAGGCGCAAGCGAGCCGTCGACGGCGCCGGCGACGAGCCGCTCGGCGCTCGCCGGGGTCACCGCGCCGTA
>JASLGD010000596.1 GCA_030150305.1 Caldimonas sp.
ATCTCGCACGAGTGCGAGATCATCTGGCCGAGGCGCACGAAGTTCATCTGCTCCTCGACCTCGGCCTCGTCCACGAGGCTGAGCGTCTGCCAGTCGGCCGACTCGAGCTTGCGTTTGGCGTCGACGCGCGGCGCGAGCTCCTTGGCGACCTTCTCGCGCAGCGTCTCGCCGAACGCGTTCTGGTACGAGCCGAAGTTCCTGCGCAGCTCCTGCTGCGTGAGCATCAGCTGGTCGCGCTCGGTGATCTTGACGGCGGCCTGCGCCTGGGTGTGCAGGAGCTCGGCGACCCGCGTTGCCGCCGAGGCGATCGTCGTGCGCACCAGCTGGATGGCTGCGTCGAGCGTGGCCTGGGCGCGCGGTTCGATCAGATTCATCGGGGCGGCAAGCCGGGTGGAGGCAGCAAACCAGCAGAGCGGACGAGGATCCGCCTAGTATGGGCCAAAGGTCGCGCGCGACCCCGGCACTGCTTCACGCTCCGCCGGGCGGCAGGGCCCGGCACGCCTCGTGCTCAGCGGCGCAGCGAGTCGCGGATCTCGCGCAGCAGGACGACGTCTTCCGGGGTCGCCGGCGCCGGCGGCGGCTGGGTGCGGCGCAGGCGATTGATCTGCCGGACCATCACGAAGATGATGAACGCGAGGATCAGGAAGTTGATCACGACGGTGATGAAGTTGCCGTACGCGAGCAGCGGCACGCCGGCCTTGGTCAGCGCCTCGTACGTCATCGGCCCGTTGTAGCCGGGCGGCGGCGGCGCGAGGGCGATGAAGTAGTTCGAGAAGTCGAGGCCGCCGAAGATGCGCCCGACGATCGGCATGACGATGTCCTTGACGAGCGAGTCGACGATCTTGGCGAACGCGGCGCCGATGATCACGCCGACCGCCAGGTCGACGACGTTGCCCTTGGCGGCGAACTCCTTGAACTCGGACGCGAAGCTCATCTCGATCCTCTCCGATCGGCGCCGGCCAGCGCCTCGCTTCCGAGTATCGCTCGCCTGTGCTCGCGCCTCTTGACCCGCGTCTCGCGCTTGACGCGTCCGCTAGAATTCCAGGTTGACCTTTCGCGTCGATTCTTTTCAGGACCACCATGACTGACCAGAAGATCGACGGCGGCAAGCGCACCTGGATCATCGCATCGGGTTGCGCGGGCGCCGTCGGCGCAGGCTTCCTCGCGGTTCCTTTCGTCCGCAGCTTCGAGCCCTCCGAACGTGCCCGCGCCGCCGGTGCCCCGGTCGAGGTCGACATCGGCGGCATCAAGCCCGGCGAGAAGCTCACCGTCGAGTGGCGCGGGAAGCCGGTCTGGATCGTCCGCCGCACGCCCGAGCAGATCGCCGAATTGCCGAAGAACGATCCGCTGCTCGCCGACCCGCAATCGAAGCGCAACGCCGACGAGCTGACGCCTTCCTACGCGCGCAACGAGGCACGCTCGATCAAGCCCGAGTACCTGGTCGTCGTCGGCATCTGCACGCACCTCGGCTGCTCGCCGGGCGACAAGTTCACTCCCGGCGCTCAGCCGTCGCTGCCGGACAACTGGCCGGGCGGCTTCCTCTGCCCGTGCCACGGCTCGACCTTCGACATGGCCGGTCGCGTCTTCAAGGACAAGCCTGCGCCGGACAACCTGGAGGTGCCGCCGTACACGTACCTGTCGGACAGCAGGATCCTGATCGGCGAAGACAAGCGCGCCTGAGCCGCGAACCCTCTCCAGGAGCTCTCTGAATGGCTGAAATGCAAACCGCGCCCGCCGGCGCCGGCTCCGGGCGGCGCCTCCTGAGCTGGATCGACAACCGCTTTCCGCTCTCGAAGCTCTACAACGAGCACATGGCGCAGTACTACGCGCCGAAGAACTTCAACATCTGGTACGTCTTCGGCTCGCTCGCCGGGCTCGTGCTCGTCAACCAGCTGCTGACCGGCATCTTCCTGACGATGCACTACAAGCCGGACGCCGCCAAGGCGTTCGAGTCGGTCGAGTACATCATGCGCGACGTGCCATGGGGCTGGCTCGTCCGCTACATGCACTCGACGGGCGCCTCGGCGTTCTTCATCGTCGTCTACCTGCACATGTGGCGCGGCCTGATCTACGGCAGCTACCGCCGGCCGCGCGAGCTCCTCTGGCTGTTCGGCTGCGCGATCTTCCTCTGCCTCATGGCCGAGGCGTTCATGGGCTATCTGCTGCCGTGGGGCCAGATGAGCTACTGGGGCGCGCAGGTGATCGTCAACCTGTTCTCCGCGGTCCCGTTCATCGGACCGGATCTGTCGCTGCTGATCCGCGGCGACTACGTCGTCGGCGACGCGACGCTGAACCGGTTCTTCAGCTTCCACGTCATCGCGATCCCGCTCGTCCTGCTCGGCCTCGTCGCCGCCCACCTGATCGCGCTGCACGAGGTCGGTTCGAACAACCCCGACGGCGTCGAGATCAAGGACAAGAAGGACGCCCAGGGCCGGCCGCTCGACGGCATTCCCTTCCACCCCTACTACACGGTCCACGACATCTACGCGGTGAGCGTGTTCCTGTTCATCTTCAGCGCGATCCTGTTCTTCGCGCCGGAGGGCGGCGGCTACTTCCTCGAGTTCAACAACTTCATCGAGGCCAACCCGCTGAAGACGCCGGCGCACATCGCTCCGGTCTGGTACTTCACGCCGTTCTATTCGATGCTGCGCGCGACGACCGACCTGATGGTCAACGCGCTCTGCATCATCGTCGCGCTCGCCGCGGTGGCGGCGATCCTGCGCGGGGGATTTCGCGTCGCTTCCAAGATCGCGGTCGCGGTCGTGGCGCTCGTCGCGGTCTACCTGCTGAAGACGTTCGACGCCAAGTTCTGGGGCGTCGTCATCATGGGCGGCGCGGTGCTGATCCTGTTCTTCCTGCCGTGGCTCGACCACAGCCCGGTGAAGTCGATCCGCTACCGCCCGAGCTGGCACCGCATCGTCTACGCGATCTTCCTGATCTTCTTCCTCGCGCTCGGCTATCTCGGCTCGCAGCCGCCGTCGCCGGCGGGCAACTACATCTCGCAGCTCGGCACGCTCGTCTACTTCGGCTTCTTCCTGCTGATGCCGTGGTGGAGCCGGATGGGAGTCTTCAGGCCGGTGCCCGACCGCGTCACCTACAACGCCCACTGACGGCAGCGAGTCGACGATGCACACCCTCCTCATCCGGTTCCTGGTCGTCCTCGGCCTCGTCGCGCCGCTCGCTCCCGCGGCGGCCGCCTTCTTTGGCCGCCGCGGGAGCGAGCGGC
>JASLGD010000597.1 GCA_030150305.1 Caldimonas sp.
CGGCGCGTGCTTCGGGTGCGTCGCCGCCCGCTCGGCGCTCTTCGGATCGGGGTCGGCGTGCGCCGCCGCGGCGACGTCGCCGGCCGCGTTCTTCGCCGATCCGGCCGCGGCCGCGACTTCGCCGCCGCCGCTCGCCTTCGCGCTCGCGCGCTGCTCGAGGCGGCGCAGCGCGACGCCGGCGGCGAACACGGCGAGAAAGCCGTAGCCGTGGGCGAGGCTCGCGAGCCCGTACGAGATGCCGATCAGCCCGAGCGCGAGGAAGTTGTCGAGGCCGACGGCTTCCTTGTGCCTGCGCCGCAGATGGAGGACGAGCCTGCCGACGAGCGTGCCGAGCGCGGCGCCGATCGCGATCCCGGCGACGACGCTCCAGACGACGTCGAGCGCGAGCCAGCGCCAGAGCGAGTCGCCGAGGTCGTGCAGGCCGAGCAGGCCGAGGCCGAGCAGCACGAACGGGAACGCGCTGCCGTCGTTGAGCCCCGCCTCGCCGGTGAGCGAGAAGCGCAGGCGGTCGCGGTCGGTCGGCTCGGCGACCTGCACGTCGGACGCGAGCACCGGATCGGTCGGCGCGAGGATGCCGCCGAGCAGGATCGCCGCGCCGAGCGAAAAGCCGAGGCCGACGACCGCGACGAGCGCGATCAGCGCCACCGTCACGACCATCGAGACCGTCGCGAGCCGCAGCGGCAGCAGCCAGCGGCCGTCGCCGAGCCCGACGCTCATCTTCAGCCCCGAGCCGAACAGCGACAGCAGCACGACGATCTCGGCGATCCGCTCGAGCCCGTGGGCGTTCGTCGCGAGCGCGACGTGGACCCAGTCGAGCCAGAGCGGGCTGATCGCGGCGCCGACCGCGAGATAGAGCATCGACGTGCTCATCGGCATGCGCGCGAGCAGCGAGTCGCTGATCGCCATCACGAGCAGCAGGAGACCGGCGACGGCCGACCAGGAAGCGACGTCCATGAGCAATGCGTGGCCGCGGGGCAGCGAAACACCTTAGCAGACCGACGCTGCGGCACCCGTACAGTGCGTCGATTCCCCTCTGCCGGAGACCTCGCCATGCGCACCGCGCGTCTCGCCCTCGCCTGCGCTGCCGCACTCGCACTCGCGCTCGCCGCGCTGCCGGCGCGCGCCGACGTCGACAAGCCGGTGCACCTGCTGGTCGGCTTCGCGCCCGGAGGCTCGGCCGACATCGCCGCGCGCGTCATCGCCGAGCGGATCAAGGACGACCTGCACCAGCCGGTCGTCGTCGAGAACCGTCCGGGCGCCGGCGGCCGCCTCGTCGCCGACACCGTCAAGAACGCGCCGGCCGACGGCAGCGTGCTGATGCTGACGCCGATCGTCGTCACCGTGCTCGCGCCGATGGTGTTCTCGAAGCTGTCGTACGACCCGGTCGCCGACTTCGCGCCGGTCGCGCAGGTCGCCAACTTCCAGTTCGCGCTGTCGGTCAACGCGAACCATCCGGCGAGGACGATGCAGGAGCTCGTCGCCTGGTACAAGGCCAACCCGTCGAAGGCGAACTTCGGCAGCCCCGCGGCGGGCAGCCTGCCGCACTTCTTCGGCGTCATGATCGCGCGCGGCACCGGGATCGACCTCGTCCACGTGCCGTACAACGGCGGCGGGCCGATGATGAACGCGCTCATCGGCGGCGACCAGATCACCGCTGCGATCGACACGCTCGTCGAGCAGCTCGAGCTGCATCGCGGCGGCCGCGTGCGCATCCTCGCGACCTCGGGCAGCAAGCGCAGCCCGTTGCTGCCCGACGTGCCGACGTTCGCCGAGTCCGGCCTCGCCGGCATCGAGGGCACCGCGTGGTTCGGCATCTACGCGCCGGCGAAGACTCCCGAAGCGACGGTGCGGCAGCTCAACGCAGCGATCAACAAGGCGCTCGCCAACGGCGAGCTGCGCGAGCGGCTGACCAGGCTCGGCCTCGAGCCCGCGGGCGGCAGCCCCGCCGAGCTCGCGGCGCGGATGGCGCAGGACACCGCGCGCTGGGCGCCGATCGTGAAAGCTTCCGGCTTTCGCGGCGATTGACGCGGTCTCGATCGACGAAAATTCGACCCATGACCGACCTCGCCAAGACCCGACCGCTCCCCGCCGGCCTCGGCCGCCTGGTCGGCGCGTTCCGCTGCTCGCTCGCCGGCCTTCGCCACGCGATGCGCAACGAGGCGGCGTTTCGCCAGGAGGTCGTCGCCGCGACGCTGCTCCTCGTTCCCGCGATCGCGCTGCCGGTCGCGCGGCTCGAGCGGCTCGTGCTCGTGCTCTCGATGCTGCTCGTCATGGTCGTCGAGCTGCTCAACTCGGCGATCGAGGCGACGGTCGACCGCATCGGCCTCGAGCGGCATCCGCTCTCCGGTCTCGCCAAGGACCTCGGCAGCGCCGCCGTCGCGGTCGCGCTGCTGATGTCGATCGCGTGCTGGATCGTGATCGGCGCACCGCCGCTCCTCGACCTGCTCGGCGGCGCCGCCGGCTAGCCGCTCGTCTGCTCGGCGGCGCCGCGGGCGAGCGGCACGTCTGCGGCGGCTCGCTCACCTCGGCTCGCTCACCTCAATCGGCGGCGATCCAGCCTTCGACCGGGTCGACGTCGTCGGGAACGCCGTAACCGGCGCGGCGCGAAGCGATCGCCGCCTGCGCGAGGCAGAGCACCGCGTCGAGCCGATCGCCGCTCGCGTCGTCGACGAGCGCTCGGCGCAGCGCGCGATCGCACGCGAGCGCAAAGCCGAAGCGCTCGCCGCTGCGGTCGAGCGCGGCGACGATCGTCGCGCGGGCGGCGCGGCGGTCGGCGTCGTCGCCGTTCTTGTACGAGCGGCGCACGACGATCGCGTGCGCGAGCCGGCGCGGATACGCCTCGAGCGCGACGCGCATCGGATCGCCGGCGTGGCGCAACGCCGGCAGCGTGACGCCGGCGTCGATCAGCCGCGCGACCCCCTCGTAGTACATGAGGCCGACCGGAACGTAGCGCGTCTGCATCGGGCTCGTCGAGACGACCGGCGACGCCGAGTCGGTGCGGCGATGCAGCAGCCGGCCGCCGCGCGGCTGCGTGTTGCCCCACGCGTCGATGAACGCGCGCCACGCCATCCGCGTCGCGCAGCGGCTGCGCACGGCGGCGATGACCTCGCCAGCGCTGCTGCCGAACGCGTGCGCGTCGACGAACGCGCGCGGCAGGCCGAACGGCAGATCGAAGCCGCCGAGCCACGGCCCGGGCGTTCGCAGCAGCGCCTCGAACGCGGCGAGCGTCGGCAACGTGTCGACGGCGTCGACGGCGAGACGCTCGCCCGCGAGGCGGCCGCGCGCGACGGTGATCGGCTTGCGGCGCGACGGGCTGCAGCTGAAGTCGACGCCGAGCAGCTCCGCGCCGGTGGCCGTCGTGGCGCGCTCGATCGCGGACATCGCGCCATTGTCGCTGGGAGCGCGAGCACCCGGGTCGGCGTGGGAACGCGTCAAGGCGGCGGTGCGGCGCGGCCGGGAACGCGCGACATGCTGAGCGCGACAACC
>JASLGD010000605.1 GCA_030150305.1 Caldimonas sp.
GATAGGACCACGCGGTCGTCCGTTCGCGTCCGCCGCCGGTTCGACGACGGCGTCGATCGCTCGCGCCCGCTCTGGCGCGAATCAGCGCGGACCGATCGAGAACGAATCGTCGAAGATCCGGCGCGCCGTGTTCATCAGGAAGCCGCGTCGGCCGCCCGCCGCATCGGCAAGGTCCGACGCAAGCGCGTCGGGGATTCGCAGGACGATCCCGAGCTGAACGATCTCGCCCTGGATGCACGATTGATCCAGGCCGATGCGGACGGCGACCCGATTGCGGTCGATGCGCCGATGGAACGCGAAGCTGGTGATGCTGCTCTCGTGCAGCCCGGCGTGGCAATCGTTCAGCCGATTCATCGCGTCGCTGAGCGATCGCAGCGACGCGATTTGCTCGCTCGTGCCCTTCAGCCGGTCTTGCAGGTACGGGTCGGCGAGGAGCGCCGACAACAGCTCGGCCTCGCTGTACCACTGCGTGAGCGACACCGGCTTGCCGGGCTCGCGAAGGTCGACCGTCACGAAGTCGCGCAAGTGCTGCGGGTGCGCCGCGCCCGCCTCGGACTGCACGAGATCGCGCTCGAGCGAGAGATACGGTCCGACGAGCGCGAGCGGCACGTAGCTGGTGTACGGCACGCCGTCCTGCCAGTCGCGCACGACTTCCGATTCGAGCGCGAAGGCGACCTTGCCGCGGCGATCGGAGGCGACGAGACGATCGGCGCCGATCGTCACGTGGAAGCCGCCGCTGTCGCCTGCCCAGAGCGGCGGCGCTGCCGCGGCCGCGATGCGATGTCCGCTGCAGGACAGCAGCGCGAAGGCCAGCGAAGAGACGATCCTGGCGACGCGTCGCATCGCATGCTCCCGGAACGAAGAGGGTCGAGTCTGCCGCAGCGTCGTTGAAGCCGATGCGAAGACACTGCGAAGAAGCTCACATCGCCAACACGCCGCGCGGCCGCCTCGGGCCACGACCGCGCTCCGCGGAGTGCGAGTCGCCTGCTGCGCGAAGAGACCGGTACGATGCGGCATGCGGAAGCGCTTCGTGGCCCTGCGCGAGGACGTGCCAGGAAGCGCTTGGCGTGCGAGGTTCGTCGCGGGCCGTGCGGAGGCTGAAGCGTGGTACCTGAACGGGCGTGCGCCGGCGCTCGCCGCGGTGGAGTGTGCGAGCGCGATCAGGCGGTCCATGCCCGAGTTGCTCGGCCTGTACGAGCGCGCGTGCGAGCTGGTCGGAGACGACGATCTGTCGCGCCAGATCATCAGCCAGTACCGCCCGCCGCCGCTGCTGCATGGCTGCACCCAGGCCGTCTGGCTGGGCGCCGGCGGTCCGGCGCTGGTTCGCAACTACGACTTCCCGCTGGACGTCGTCTCCGACCACTTCGAGTCGACACGCTGGCTCGGCCGCGAGGTGATCTCGAAAGGCCAACGACCTTGGGGCGGCTGCCTCGACGGCATGAACGCCGACGGCCTGGTCGCCGGCGTGACGTTCGGCGGCGCAGCAGCACAGGGCGAGGGCTTCTCGGTCGTCCTGATCGCACGCTACGTTCTCGAAACCTGCAGCCGGGTCGGCGATGCAGTCGACGCGTTGTGCCGAATCCCCGTGGCGCTATCGCAGAACGTGACTGTCCTCGACAAGACGGGCGCGCATGCGACCGTCTACCTGAGGCCTGAAGGCATTCCCGCCGTGACGCGAACGCCGGTTTGCGCGAATCATCAGGAGCCGGTCGAGTCGGTCACTGTCACGACGGCGCTCTCGCGCTCGATCGAACGCCAGCGTGCAGCGCTCCAGGCGCTCGAGGGTCCCGGCGTGTCGCTCGCGCAGTTGCAGCAGAGCTTTCTGAAGCCGCCGCTGTATTCGCGCGACGCGCGGTCGCCGACGGTCTACAGCGCCGTCTATCGGCCCGCCGAGTTGACAGTGGACTACGTGTGGCCGGGCCACGTCGCGACCCAGCGCATCGGGTCATTCACGCCGTTCGAGTACGTGCACGACTACGGCGAGCTGTCGGTCTAGGCGGCGCGCCGGCAAGCAGCGGCGAGAAGGGCGCGTTCCGGGCAAGACCACGGCGTCGCGCACGCCCGGAGCTGTCATGCTGGCTCGGTCGCGACGCGCGCCGCGCCGATCGGCGCGGCGGGGCTCTCGTGGTGCGCGTCGCCGCCCATGTGCGCGCCGATCGTGCGGCGGTCGACCGTGGCGGCGTCGGCCTCGAAGACGATCGTGCCGCCGCTCATCACCGCGACGCGGTCGGACAGCTCGAGCAACTCGTCGAGATCCTCGCTGACGAGCAGCACCGCAGCGCCGCGGCCGCGCGCCTGCAGGATGCGCGCGTGGATCTCGCGGACGGCGGCGAAGTCGAGGCCGAACACCGGGTTGACGGCGATCAGCACGTTGCCGTCGCCGGCGAGCTCGCGCGCGAGCACTGCGCGTTGCACGTTGCCGCCCGAGAGGCTCGCGATCGCGGCGTTCTCGCCGCGCGTCTTGATGCCGTAGGCGGCGATCCAGTCGCGCGCCCGCGCGCGCCACGCGGCGAAGCGCAGCCACGCGAGGCCAGGCAGCGCGCGGCGCGCGTGCCGACGTACGGCTCGCCGACGACGCGGACGCGGCCGGCGACGCGCGGCCGCTGCCCGACGATCGCCTCGACCAGCTCGCGCTGGCCGTTGCCCGAGACGCCGGCGATGCCGAGGATCTCGCCGCGACGGACAGCGAGCGAGAGGCCGTGGACGGCGACCGCGCCGCGATCGCCCATCGCGACGAGGCCGTCGACCGCGAGCGCGACCGGCGCGTCGGCCGCGGTCGGCGCGCGCCGCGCGGCGTGCCCCTCGTCGACCACCGCGGCGGCGGCGCTCTCGTCGCCGGCGCCGATCATCGCGTGCGCGAGCTCGGCCGGCGACGTCGCGCCGACCGCGGCGCCGAGCACCTTGCGGCCGCGCCGCAGCACCGTCACCTCGTCGGCGTACGCCATCACCTCGCGGAACTTGTGCGTGATCATGAGCACGGTGCACTCGCCGCGCCGCGCGACCGCGCGCACGAACGCGAGCACCTCGTCGGCCTCCTGCGGCGTCAGCACGGACGTCGGCTCGTCGAGGATGAGCAGGCGCGGCTTCAGGTAGAGCTGCTTCAGGAGCTCGAGCTTCTGCTTCTCGCCGGCCGCGAGCGCCGCGGGCGTGGCATCGAGGTCGAGTCGGAACGGCGTGGTGTCGAGGAACGCCTCGAGCTCGCGGCGCTGGCGCGCCCAGTCGATCACCGCGGGCGTGCGGCCGCCGGCGAGCAGCAGGTTCTCGGCGACGGTCATGTTCGGCGCCAGCGTGAAGTGCTGGTAGACCATGCCGATGCCGAGCGCGCGCGCGACGACCGGGGTCGCGATGTCGCGCTCGCGGCCGTCGACGACGATCGCGCCGCCGTCCGGCCGCTGCGAGCCGGCGACGCACTTGACGAGCGTGCTCTTGCCGGCGCCGTTCTCGCCGAGGAGCGCGTGCACCGAGCCCGGCGCGACCTTGAGCGAGACGCGGTCCATCGCCGTGAACGCGCCGAAGCGCTTGGTCAGCTCGAAGGTCTCGAGCGCGAGCGCGCCGGTCGGCGGCGGGACGGGATCGAGCGGCGCGGTCATGGCGAAGCGAAGGTCGGCGAAAGCGGCGGCGGGGCGATCACGCGAGCGCTTCGAGCACGGCGTCCGACGACGCGACCGCGCCGAACACGCCGCCCTGCATCGTCACCATCTTCAGCGCCGCGAGGTGGTTGCCGGGGTCGGTCGCCGCCGTGCAATCGGAGAGCATGAGGCATTCGAAGCCGCGGTCGTTCGCCTCGCGCATCGTCGTCGAGACGCAGACATCGGTCGTGATGCCGGTCAGGATCAGGTTGACGATGCCGCGCGTGCGCAGGACGAGCTCGAGGTCCGTCGCGCAGAACGAGCCCTTGCCGGGCTTGTCGATCACGACCTCGCCCGGCGCCGGCGCGAGCTCGGGGATGATCTCCCAGCCCGGTTCACCGCGGACGAGGACACGGCCGCAGGGCCCGGTATCGCCGATCCCGACGCCCGATTCGGTGCGCCGTGAGCGCCACCGCTTGTTCGCGGGCAGATCCGAGAGGTCCGGTCGGTG
>JASLGD010000608.1 GCA_030150305.1 Caldimonas sp.
GCGTGCGGCCGCCGTCGGCGACGATGGTGTCGCCAACGATGTATGCAGCGAGCGGCGAGACTAGGAACAGCGCAACGCCCGCGATCTCGTCGGTGCTTCCCAACCGGCCCAGCGGAATGCCTTCGAGTCGCTCGCGCAGCCGTTCCGGGTTGGCAACCGTCACCTTGGTCAGCTTGGTGTCGACCAACCCCGGGGCCACGCCGTTGACGCGAATGCCTTCGTGCGCCCAGGCCTGGCCGAGTGTCTTCACGAGGCCGATCGCGGCGGCTTTCGATGCGCCATAAGCGGGGTTGCCTCGGGTCGCGCGGATGCCGCCGGCAGAGCTGATGACGACGATCGACCCCTTGCTCGATGCCAGGGCATCGTGGAACCGGGCAGCGCAGCTCATCAGGCTGTTCAGGTTGACGTCCACGACCTGCCGGAAGCCTTCGATCTCGAACTCCTTGCGCTTGTAGAGCACGATGCCCTGCGACAGCACGAGGATGTCGAGCGATTCGAACGGATTGGCGACTCCCCGCACCGCCGCGGCGTCCGCGACGTCGACCCGGGTATAGCCGAGGCCGGTGAGATCGGAGCCCTCGACGCCGTCGTACTCTTGTGCACTGGCGCGCGTCCCCCACACGTGCACGTCGGCACCGAATGCGCGCAGCTTCTGCGCGATGGCGTTGCCGATGCCACTCGAGCCGCCCACCACGAGGGCCCTCTTGCCGTCGAGACGCAGCGGGTTGTCGGGCGAAGGAATCATCACTGCCTCTAGCGCCCGTGCCAGACCGGGGCACGCTTTTCAGCGAACGCGCGCGCACCCTCTTTCGCATCTTCCGAAGAGAACACCGGATTGGTGATCTCGCGCTGGCGAGGGAACATCTCGGCCAGCGGCCAGTCCGGTGCGGCCATGAGCACCTTCTTGCATGCCTGTATCGCGAGCGGGCCGTTCTGTGCCACCGTCTTTGCCATCCGCAGCGCTTCTTCGAGCGCGGCGCCTGGCTCGACCACCTTGTTGATCAGGCCGAACGCTGCAAGCTCCGCCGCCTTCATGGGATCGCCCGTGAGGACGAGCTGCATGGCGATGCGGTAGGGCAGCTGGCGCGGCAGGCGCAGCAAGCCGCCAGCGGCGGGGACCAGACCGCGCTTCACCTCGGGCAGGCCGAAGCTCGACTCGCGCGAGGCAACGATCAGGTCGCATGCCAACGCCAGTTCGAAGCCGCCGGCGAGCACGTGGCCTTCGACCGCCGCGATGATCGGCTTGGTGGGCAGTCTTTCCGTGAGTCCTGCGAAGCCGCGGCCCTCGACGCGGCCGACCTCCCCTCGCAGGAACGCCTTCAGGTCCATTCCGGCACAGAACGAGCCGCCATTGCCGGTCAGGATGCCGATGCGCAGCTCGTCGTGCGACTCGAGTTCGTCGATCGCGGCGGCGACCTGTTGCGCGACTGCGAAGTTGACGGCGTTGCGCGCTTCGGGCCTGTTGATCGCGATGATGGATACGCCGTCGACGTGACGGACTTCGACTTCGCTCATTGCTTGCCTTCCTGCGTCAGCGCGGTCCCATGCGCAGAGCGCCATCCAGGCGGATGGTTTCGCCGTTGAGCATCGGGTTTTCGATGATGTGCATGGCGAGTTGCGCGAACTCGTCCGGACGCCCCAGGCGCGAAGGGTTGGGCACCGCCTCGCCGAGCGCGGTCTTCACCTTCTCCGGCAGCCTTGCGAGGATCGGGGTGTCGAATACTCCGGGTGCGATGGTGTTCACCCGAATGCGCTTGCTCGCGAGGTCGCGCGCCGCGACCAGCGTCATGCCGACGATCCCGGCCTTAGACGATGCATAGGGAATCTGGCCGATCTGTCCTTCGTAGGCCGCGATCGACGCCGTGAGGATCACCACGCCGCGCTCACCGTCCAGCTCGTCGAGCCTGTTCATGCGAGCGGCGGCCAGTCGCAGTACGTTGAACGAGCCGACGAGATTGATGCGCACGATGTTCTCGTAGTGCTCGAGCGAGCCGGGCTGGCCGTCCTTGTCGAGGATGCGCAGCGCGCCGCCGCGGCCGGCGCAGTGCATCACGATGCGCAGCGGGCCCAGCCGCTCCGCGGCGTCCAGCGCGGAGTTGACCTGCGCTTCGTCGGTCACGTCGGCGGCGACGAAGGTGGCTCCGATCGATTCCGCGACGGCGCGGCCGTCGGAGGTCGGCAGGTCGAGGATGACGACCTTGCTGCCGCCGCGCACGAGGCGCTTCGCGGTGGCGAGCCCCAGGCCGGAGGCGCCGCCGGTGACGAGTGAGGATGTGTCCTTGGTCTGCATGGTGCCTCCGTCCCTACAGTCGTTCGATGATGGTTGCGTTGGCCAGCCCGCCGGCTTCGCACATCGACATCAGGCCGTAGCGGCCGCCGGTCTGCTCCAGTGCATTCAGCATGGTGGTGAGGAGCCGGGCACCGGAGGCGCCGAGCGGATGGCCGAGCGCGATCGCTCCGCCGCGCGGATTGAGGCGCGCAGGGTCCGCGGCGAATTCGCGCTGCCACGCGAGCGGAACCGGCGCGAACGCTTCGTTGATCTCGTAGTGGTCGATCTGCTCGAGGCCCATGCCCGTCTTCTTCAGCACGCGCCGCGTGGCGGGAATCGGCGCGGTGAGCATCAGCATGGGGTCGTCACCGATCACGTCGAAGCCGACGAAGCGCGCACGCGGCTTCAGTCCCAGCGCCTTTGCCCTCGCTTCGCTCATCACGAGAACTGCTGCGGCACCGTCGGTGATCTGCGAGGAATTGCCAGCCGTGATCCGCCAGGTGTCGAGCTGCGGAAAGCGCTTCGAAAGCGCCTCGTCCGCAAACACGGTCTTCAGCTGCGAGAGCGACGCCACGCTGCTGTCGGGCCGGATGGTCTCGTCTCGGTCCACCTTCGCGCCGTTCGCATCGATGGCCGTGATCTCGCGCTTGAATGCTTCGGCCGCGGTAGCGGCGCGATGATGCGACTGCACCGCATAGGCGTCGCATTCCTCGCGACTGATGCCCCACTTGGCTGCAACAAGCTCTGCAGCGACGCCCTGGGAGACGAGGCCCGGGGCATACCGCTCGCGCACTCCGGCGCCGAACGGGTCGGCGTTGTTGATGCGGGCGCTGCCCATCGGCACCCGGCTCATCGATTCGACGCCACCCGCGATCACGATGTCATACGCGCCGGCCGCGACTCCTTGAGCGGCGAAGTGCACGGCCTGCTGGCTCGAGCCGCACTTGCGGTCGATCGTGGTCGAGGGAACGTGCGCCGGGAAGCCTGCGGCCAGCACAGCCATGCGGCCCGGCGTCGCGGACTGTTCTCCCACCTGGCTGACGCACCCGATGATGACGTCGTCGATGGTGGCGGGATCGAGGTCGTTGCGACCGACGAGCGAGCGCAGCACCTGGCTCAGCAGGTCGACAGGGTGCAGCGCGGACAGGCTGCCCCCCGCCTTGCCCTTGCCCATCGGCGTGCGCACCGCATCGACGATGACGGGATAGTTGTTCATGGGAACTCCTTGTGTGTCGCTTCAAGCGAGAACGTTGCGGGCGATGACCAGGCGCTGCACTTCGGAAGCGCCTTCGTAGATGCGTGTGGGTCGGATGTCCCGATAGAGCTCTTCGACCTTGCTGCCGCGCGCGACGCCGAGCGCTCCGAACAGCTGCACCGCCGAATCGATGACGCGCTGCGCGGATTCGGTGGCGACCAGCTTGGCCATCGCGGCTTCCTTGCTGAAGCGTCCGCCGCGGACGTCCGCGATCCATGCCGCCCGGTACACCAGCATGGCGGCCGCGTCGACCTCCGCCGCCATGTCGGCGACCTTCGATTGCACCGCTCCGAGCTCGGTCATCGAC
>JASLGD010000021.1 GCA_030150305.1 Caldimonas sp.
CTTCGTCGCGACCCTGCGCGAAGGCGGCGACGCGAGCGACGCGAGCGCGCGCGTCGTCGGCGCGCGGCTCGCCGACGGCGCGCGTGTCCGCGAGGTGCGCGCGCCGTGGCTCGTCCTCGCGTCGGGCGCGCAGCCGCAGGCGACGATCGCGGCGGGCCTGTGCGAGCGGCGCACGCCGAGCGGCATCGCGCTGCGCGGCTACGTCGAGAACGCGGCGATGAGCGCGAAGATCACGGCCCTCGAGGTCGTCTGGCACAAGAAGCTGACGCCAGGCTACGGCTGGATCTTCCCGTGCGGGAACGGCGTCTTCAACGTCGGCGTCGGCATCGCGCAGAGCCAGCGCGAAGATGCCGACGGCCGCCGCCTCAAGCACCACGCCAACCTGCGCGACGTCTTCGCCGCGTTCGAGTCGCTGTATCGGCCGGCGCGCGAGCTCATCGCGGGCGGCCGCTGGCTCGGCGACCCGGAGCACGCGCTGAAGGGCGCGCCGCTGCGCTGCTCGCTCACCGGCGCGCGCCTCGAAGCGCCGGGCGTCCTCGTCACCGGCGAGGCCGCGGGCAGCACGTACGCGTTCACCGGCGAAGGGATCGGCAAGGCGATGGAGACCGGCATCCACGCCGCCGAGGCGATCCTCGCTCGCGCCGCCGGCGAGACCGGCGCCGACGCCGCGGTGCGCGCCGACTACGCCGCGCGCGTGCTCGCGCTGAAGCCGCGCTTCGAGGTCTACGAGCAGGCCAACCGCGCCAACGAGCATCCGTGGCTGGTCGACCTGCTCGTCTGGAGCGCGCGCCGCAGCCCGCGGCGGCTGCAGCGGATGGCGGGCGTGCTCGAGGAGACGCACATCCCGACCGACGCGGTCACGTTTCGCGGCGTCGTCAGGCGCCTGTTCGACTGGCGTTGAGCCCTCGGTCGCCGGCAGCGTCGCGCAGCTTGTCGAAATCGGCCGCCGTCGAACGTCATCGTTGCGGGCGCGTCGTGCGCTCGGATCTTGCGGAGAAGACGATGGACTACATGCTGATGTTCTACGAGACCAAGGACGACTTCGAGCGGCGCAGCGCGCGCGATCAGAGCCAGCCGTACTGGGCGGGCTGGATGTCGTACGTGCAGGCGATGCACGCGTCGGGCCACGTCAAGAGCGGCGCGGGACTGCAGCCGCCGGCGACGGCGACGACGTTGCGCACGACGGCGGGCAAGCGCCACGTCCAGGACGGCCCGTTCGCCGACACCAAGGAGCAGCTCGCGGGCTTCTTCGTCATCGACGTTCCCGACCTCGACACCGCGCTCGCCTGGGCCTCGCGCGCGCCGTGCGCGGCGACCGGCGGCGTCGAAGTGCGGCCGGTGCTGCCGCCGCCCGCCGCGTCCTGAGCCTCGTCGTGGCTGCGCGTTCGTCGGCCGACGCCGCGGCCGCGGTCGCACGCGAGTCGTATGGCCGGCTCGTCGCGTATCTCGCGGCGCGCTCGCACGACATCGCCGCCGCCGAGGACGCGCTCGCCGACGCGTTCGCGGCGGCGCTCGAGCATTGGCCGCGCGACGGCGTTCCCGACGCTCCCGAGGCGTGGCTGCTGACGACCGCGCGCCGCCGCCTGCACGATCGCTGGCGGCACGCGCGCGTCGAAGCCGAGGCCGAGCCGACGCTCGCGATCGTCTTCGACGAGCTCGCCGAGGCGCCGGTCGAGACGCGCTTTCCCGACGAGCGCCTGAAGCTGATGTTCGTCTGCGCGCACCCGGCGATCGATCCCGCCGCGCGTCCGGCGCTGATGCTGCAGGCGGTGCTCGGCCTCGACGCGGCGCGGATGGCGTCGGCGTTCGTCGTCGCGCCGGCGACGCTGTCGCAGCGGCTCGTGCGCGCGAAGGCGAAGATCCGCGCCGCGGGAATCGCGTACGAGGTCCCCGGCGAGGACGAATGGGACGCGCGCCTCGGCGACGTCCTCGACGCGATCTACGCCGCCTACGGCACCGGCTGGGACGACGTCGCCGGCACCGACCCCGCGAGGAGCGGGCTCGCCGCCGAAGCGCTCGCGCTCGCGGCGATGCTCGCGCGGCTCGTGCCGCACGCCGCCGAGGCATGGGGCCTCGTCGCCCTGCTCGCGTTCTGCCAGTCGCGCGCTTCGGCGCGCCGCGACGAACGCGGCAACTACGTGCCGCTGCACGCGCAGGACGCGTCGCGCTGGGACCGCGAGCTGCTCGCCGTCGCCGAGAGCGCGCTCGCCAACGCGGCGTCGCTCGCCGCGCCGGGGCCGTACCAGCTCGAGGCGGCGATCCAGTCCGCGCACAGCCAGCGCCGTCTCGGCGCCGACGTACCGCCGACCGCGATCGTCGCGCTCTACGATGCGCTCGTCGCGCTGCAGCCGACGGTCGGTGCGCTCGTCAGCCGCGCGTGCGCGATCGGCGATGCCGACGGCGCCGGCGCCGGTCTGGCGGCGCTCGACGCGGTCGCCGCCGCTCGCGACGTCGAGACGTACCAGCCGTACTGGGCCGCGCTCGCGCACCTCGCGCGCGCCGCCGGCGACGACGCGACGGCCGCACGCGCCCGCAGCCGCGCGGTCGGCCTGAGCAGCGACGCGGCGGTGCGGCGCTTTCTCCTCGCCGCCGGATAGGCGCCCGCCGCGCGGCGATACTGGCGGCACTCTTCCGCCGCGCCGCCATGTGCCAGCTCCTCGGCATGAACGCCAATGTGCCGACCGACGTGATGTTCAGCTTCACGGGGTTCGCGACGCGCGCGCAGGAGCACAAGGACGGCTTCGGCATCGCCTTCTTCGAGGACAAGGGCGTGCGCCTCTTCGTCGACACGTCGAGCGCGCGCGAGTCGCCGGTCGCGGCGATGGTGCGCGGCTATCCGATCCGCAGCACCAACATCGTCTCGCACATCCGCAAGGCGACGCAGGGTCCGGTCGCGCTCGAGAACACGCACCCCTTCGTGCGCGAGCTGTGGGGGCGCTACTGGGTCTTCGCCCACAACGGCGACCTGAAGGATTTCCGCCCGCGCCTGCACGGCCAGTTCCGCCCGGTCGGCAGCACCGACAGCGAGCACGCGTTCTGCTGGCTGATGCAGGAGCTGGCCAAGGCCCACGCGGGCGTGCCCGCGGTCGACGAGCTGGCCAACACGCTGGGCGAGCTGCTGCCGCGGCTGCATGCACGCGGCACCTTCAACATGCTGCTGTCCAACGGCCAGGCGCTGTGGGCTCACTGCTCCACGAAGCTGCACTGGCTCGAGCGGCGC
>JASLGD010000375.1 GCA_030150305.1 Caldimonas sp.
CACGCTCGAATCGCGCGGACGCAAGCGGCGCTGACTGCCCGCGGAGGTTGATGTTCCTGGAAGTGGTGTAAGTCCCTCCTCGCAGCGCCACCTCGCATCGGCAAACTCGACCTCGTGATCAGCCCGGCAGGGCGGCCAGCGACACTTTCGCGCGCTCCTGATATGTGACCGCGCCCTGCCGGACGGCGATCCGGACGGCCTTGCGCAGGTCTTCTGCCGCCGCCGCTGCGTTGGCCGCCGACTGCGCGAGCAGCAACTCGCCGCGGAACCGCCAGAGCTCCGAGACGTGCACGCCGACCTCGGGCGTCGTCAGAGTGCTCAGCGTTCGATCGACGAGCGCCAGCGCCTCGGCGCCGCGGCCGACTCGATTCAGCGCGTCCGCGAACACCACATCCGGATAGACGCCAAGGAAACCGTGCCGGTGCGTTGCCGCGTGATTCGACTCCATCAGCGCCACGCCGGAGGCGAGGTCGCCCTGACGGCTTCGAGTTAAGCCCAACTGGAAGGTGGCAAACGCGTGCTGCAGCGGAAGGTCGTATCTTCGCGCCACTTCGACTTCCCGCGTCGCCAAGGCGTGGCAGGCATCGAGCTGACCGGCAAGCTGCATGGCAACGCTTCCCATCCCGAGCGAAAAGGCCAGCGTCACCGGGTGCGGCAACGAATCAGCCAGCGCCACCGCGGCATCGACGCTGACCCTGACCTGATCCGACAGGCCGGACAAGGCAAGTCCGATCGCCTCGACGCAGTACGCGCAAACGCCCGGATCGTGACCGGCAAACACGTGCGCGAATCGATGGTGGCGCAGAGGATCGTAGCGCCCGGTCCCATCGTGGGCGTGCTCGATCATCATGGCCGTGTCGCCCACGAAGTAGGAGTAGCCCCAGCGATGATGAAGGCCTTCCAGCCGAAGGTCGTCGTCTTCAAGCCTGTCGCCGATATCAAGCAGCTCGTCGCCGAGTGTTCTTGCCACGTCGAACCGGCGTGAGTTGCCGGCATTCAGGTAGAGCCCCCAGGTCGCCTCGAAAAGCTCGGGGTCGGCGCCGATCTGCTTCGCCAGCCTGTGGGCATCGCTCAATATCGTCGCGGCATCGGCGCTGAGCGGGCCGGCTTGGACGATGAAGGTCGCACCCAGCTTGAGCTGGATGCCAAGCGTCGTTCGAGACCGCGTTGCTGGGTCGCCGATGCGTCCGGCCTCAGCCAACGCCCCCTTGAGATTGGCGACGGCTTCGGCATGTGCGGAGCGTGCCCTGGCCTTGTCGGCTGCCACAACCCAGAAGACACATGACTTCTCCGATTCCCCCGCTCTACCGAAGTGGTGAGCAACGATCTCGGGCGAGATCGAAGACTGGCTCTCGATCTGCCTTTCGAGCACACCGGCGAGCGCTCGGTGCAACTCGCGCCGCCGCCCGTGCGAGAGCATTTCGTATGCGGCCTCCTGAACTAGGGAATGATTGAAGCTGTACTCGCCTTGCCCGGCTTCGCCGAAGACGAAGATCAGACCGGCCTCGAGCAGGCGGTCGAGTGCGCGCGCGAGCGTCACCTCCGGCAGTCCGCTGGCCACAGCAAGCATCGTTTGCGAAAACTGCCGGCCGATCACGGACGCGACAAGCGCGATCTCCTTGGCGTCGCCCAGCCGGTCGAGTCGAGCCGTCAGCGAATCCTGGAGCGTCAGCGGAACGCCCGCAGAGGGCGTGTCCCGCAGGTCGAGGACCGCCCTTGTGAGCTCTTCGACATAGAGCGGCACGCCGTCGCTACGGGCCACGATTTCTGCGACCAAGGCCTCTTCCATCAAGCCACCGGCCGCAGCACGTCTGACCATCGCGCTGCACTGTGTTGCGCCCAGGGGCTTGCAGGCAAGGGTCGTCGCATTGGCATGGCTGCCCCAGGCTTTGCCAAGCTCCGGCCGATGCGTGATCAGGGCCAAGACGTGGTGCCCGTCGATCCGCCCAAGCAGGCGTTCCACCAGGGTCTGCGTCGAAGGGTCGCTCCAGTGCGCGTCTTCGAGCAACAGCAGGACGGGCGCACCGTCCGGCGCAGCGAGAAGGTAGTCCTCGAGGATGGCCAGCGTCTCGGCGTTGCGCTGGCGAGGCGTCATCTCCATCGGCGAGAGTCGGTCGAGCACGGCGAGCTCCAGCAACTCGGCTATCAGTAACTGATCGCGACGCGTCGTTCTTGCAGCGCTCGCGAGCAAGCTTTCGAGGCGCCGGAGATTCTCATCGGCGGAAAGTTCAGCCTGGATCGATGCCTCTTGCCGCAGAAGCTGCGCGATCGGATAGAGGGAGCTGTTGCGGTGATAGGGCGAGCACTGGCAGCGCACCAGCCGATGCGGCCGGTCCCGAGCCTGCTCGGCGAAGGCCTCCAGCAGGCGCGACTTGCCCATGCCGGCTTCGCCCGAGAGCAGCACGACGTGACCAGCGCCGAGCGCGGCGCGTTGCCAAGCGTCGGCTAGGAAGGCCAACTCGCGCTCGCGCGCGACGATCGGCCCCGTGAAGTTTCCGCGAGAGGCCGTGAAGCGGCTGTCGATCCGCCGTTCCCGGATCACCCGCCACGCTGCAACCGGTTGCTCAAATCCTTTGATCGAGTGCTCGCCACCAGTGGCGAAATCGAAGAACTCGCCGGTCAGTTGCCGCGTCACCGCGCCAACCAGCACTTCGCCGGGAGCAGCGAGGGCTTGCAGCCTGGCCGCCAGATTGGGCGCATCGCCGACGACCGTCCGGTCACCCTGCTCCGGCGCATCTAGACTCGCGCCCACGACCAGCCCGGTGGCAACGCCGACCCGTGCGCGCAGTGCGAGGCCCTCGGCGTGCTGCAGTCGCTCCACCTCCCTCACGATGTCCAGGCCAGCGCGGACAGCGCGCTCCGAGGCCTGTTCCTGCGCTTTTGGGTAGCCGAAATAGGCCAGCACGCCATCGCCCAGGTACTGCGCCACATGTCCGTCGTACTTGACGACCATCGCCGCACAGACGTCTCGATACGAATTCAGGAGGCGATTGAAGTCCTCGGGGTCCATCCGGCTCGAAAGTGCCGCCGACCCGACCAAGTCCGCGAACACGACGGTGACTTGGCGACGTTCGACCTGCGCGGTCGCGGGCGGCGCGGTCACACCGGGCGGGGTCGGCTGGACAGCGGCTGAGTGCCGCAGTAGTGCTGCTGCGGCCAAGAATCGGCGCCGGTGCCCGAGGGACAAGCCGAGATGTTCGAGATCCCGTTCGGTGAGACTGGGAGCGACGGCGAGATCGACGTCGTTTCGCAGCAGAACCTCAAGATATTTCTCGAGGCCCAGGTCGACAAGCCAGGGCTGTATGTCCGACATGCGGTGGGCGAAGCGCTGGCGACGAAGCATACGCGCCGGAACGGCAGCCTCCGGTGCGCTGTGCCGCCGCGCAAGCGCCCGGAGGCCGGTGGTGGGCGTCCGCTTCTCGGCGGCTAAGGACCTTATCCGCGATGGCCCCTACGGAGCCTCACGGAAGTTCGACGCGTACGGCTTCGACATCGCCGAGGTCGCCGTCGTTAACGACCGCGACCAGGCCGCGATCGTCCCAGCGCACCCGAACACGGCGTTTCGCGGCGCCGCGCACAATTTCGATCTCTGCAGCCGAACGTGTTCGATCGGCGTCGCGGACAAGCGTCCACCGCTCCGCTGCCACGGCGAGTTGCGGGAACACATCGAGCGTCAGGACGGAAAGCTCTTGGCGCTCCCCAGGCCGCAGCGAGCGCAGCTCCGGCAGCATTGGCGCGATGCAGGCAGCCAAGTCGCAGCCAAGGTAGCGTGCCGCACGCGCTCTCGAGGTTCTGGCTGAGCCATCCGCCCCGATGCCGTCAAGCACGACGAGGTCGCCTTCTGTTCGCAACTGCGCACGCGTTGCTGCGCCGTCTGCGCCCGTCCGGACGTAGTCGAGCGACTGCAGGGCGCCATCCGCATCCATGGACGCCATGAGTGTGACGACGAAGTCATCGCCGTCGCGTCCAGACTGTTGCGCCACGAGTCGCCAGCTGCCGCTCGCCTGCGTGAGTTGGTAACGTTCGGCAGCCATGTCTACACCAGCGGTGTGCACCTTCATCCGGACCGCGTTGCCACCAAGCTCGGGCGGTCGCTCGACGTGCGCAAACCAGTCTTCGGGGGTCGCGAAGCTCGCCTCGGTGCGAGCGAGCATCTCTTGGAGCTCCTCACGAGGCAGCCACCGCCCCGCCAGCACGACACCGTCGATCTGCCGGGTAGCCCCAATGTCGAGAAGCGGGTTGGCTTCGAGCAGCACGAGGTCGGCTCGCGCGCCTGGCGCGACGACGCCAGAGCGCCCCTGCTCACCGAGAAAGCGCGCACTGGCGCGACGACGCCAGAGCGCCCCTGCTCACCGAGAAAGCGCGCAGGACCGGTCGTCGCGGCCGCCAACGCCTCGTACGGCGTCAAACCTGCCCGCACGAGCAGCTCGAGTTCCTCGTGCTCCGCGAAGCCATGGACGACGAACGGGTTCGGCGCATCGGTCCCGGCAAGCAGCAGCGCGCCAGCACGATTGAGGGCGCGCACCCGCTCCAGATTCGGCTCGAAATAGGTCGCGAGCAGTGCGAGATCATGGTCGGTCATCGACTTCTTGCGAAAGTCGTTGTCCGGGTTCCACGACGCCTTCACCAGCGGGTCGACATAGCGCATTTCCGGTCGCAGGAGCTCCTCACCGACCAATCGCCGCGGCATGCTGATGCGCTGGTTGACGACCAGCGTCGGTACGCTCCAGACCTGCTCGCGGGCAGTGAGCACGGCGAGCTCGTCGCGCCGACGCGTATCAAAGACGTCCGCCCACGACAGCTCACCGCGACTCACTCGCTCTGCGATGGCGACGCGCGCGGCTAATCTGTTTTTCGAATCCGCGTAGTCCTTGCGGGCGAGGTACGGGCCGCCGACCCTGCGCTCGGCATCGTCATAGCCGGAGAGATGCTCGATCGATCGTGCTCCGCCCCGAAGCATCCGCTCCATGCCGACGGCATCCGGCACGTGTCCGGCGAACGGAAAGCCCGTCGAGCGCGAGCAAGCCACGATGCCGTCGAACGTCTGCGACGAGATGTTGTTGTAGATCTTGAAGAAGTCGTAGCCGTCGCGCTGCTGCTCCGCCATCCGCATGCAGGCCTCGCCGGCATCGTGGACTACAAGAGCCGAGGACCACACAGGCGGATCCCCGTCGGCGAGCGGCCCGGCCGTGAACAGACGAGGACCGAGCACCCGGCCCTCTGCGATGCGCCGCCGACGATCGAGCGCTGCGGCGTCGCCCCACATATTGCGGACGAGCGTCACTCCGTTGGCCACGTACAGGGGAAGCTCCCGATCGCTCCAGACGTGCACGTGCATGTCCGCCAGCCCCGGGATCAGGAAGCGACCCCTGCCATCGATCTGGCGAACGGTCGGAGCGAGAGGAACTGCGCCCGCGGGCGCGACCAGCGTGATCTGCCCGTGGGCGACGACGACGGTTTGATGTGCATCGACGCGTTCCGCGTCCATCGGGATGACGGCCACATCGACGATGGCGAAGTCGCCGCCGGTCGGCGATCGCGGCAACGGTGCCGCGCAGCCTGCGGCCACCAGCCCCAGCCCTACCCACGTGAGACGGTTCAGTGCCATCCGCAGCCGAGCTTACGCCACGATGGTTTGGAGTCGGCACTGTGACGCGCTCCAATGCGGGCGGCAGCAAAGCGGGCGTTCGGAGCCGACGGCTATTGGTCGCTGTGGGTCTCTCGACTGAGGCGCTACTCGACCCGGTGCTGCCGGTGAAGTGGTCTACCGGTTCTCGTTCCAGAAGCGAGCCCGCCGCGAAGTAGTAGGCCAGGGTTCCTCGCTTACGCCCTCCAAGTCCTTTCAGGAGGACGCGTTCAGTCGCTTCGCGGTCTCGGTCGCGTCGCGCATGATCTTGGCCACGATCTCCGCCGCTGGCTCGACAGAGTGGATCAGGCTGCACGACTGGCCGGCGTAGAGCGCCATCTGTTCGATGTCCGCACTGACCTCTGCCTCCGGCATGTAGGCTGAGTACGCGGGAATCTCGACAGTGGTTCCGCCGGTTCGCATGGTCCCCACCACCTTGCCGTCATCGGGCCGCTGACCCGATGGCGGCCGGCCGGCCCGTTCCCACCGGTCGATCGTCGGTGTGCGCAGAACACGGTGCGGCGCGTTCGACCAGCCAAGGTCGAACTGCTCCGTGTACACGGTGTCTTCGGCGCTCGCTGCGACGACCCGGTCCTTGTAGGCTTGCGCTGCGTTGGCCTCGACGCTGGCCAGGAACCGCGTCCCTATCGAGACGCCTTGGGCGCCGAGGCTGAGCGCCGCGACAAGTCCGCGGCCGTCGGCGATGCCGCCAGAGCCGATCACCGGCAGAGGACTCACCGCGTCTACGACCGCGGGAAGCAGCACAGTCAGACTGGTGGTGCCCTTGACGTGTCCGCCTGCTTCGACGCCCTGGGCGATGATCGCATCGACTCCGGCCGTTGCCGCCGCCACTGCCTCGCTCGCCGACCCGACCTGCACGAATACCTTGATGCCACGGCGATGTGCGTCCTCGACAAAGGGCTGCGGGTCGCCCCAGAACAGCACGAGGATTGGCACGCGCTCGTCGAAGCAGGCCTCCATCTGGCCTTTGCGCAGCAGCGGCAACACCAGATTGACGCCGAACGGCTTGTTCGTCAGTCCCTTCAATCGTTCTATTTCGGCCCGGACGAACTTGCCCGCGAGGGACGCGGACCCGAGCACACCACATCCGCCGGCGTTCGACACGGCCGCAGTCAACTCCGGCCCCGACGCGGCACCGATCCCGGCGCAAAGGATGGGATGCTCGATGCCCATGGCATTGCACAGGGGGGTCTTCAACATGGCATCTCCCTACGGGGCCAGCGTCTCTGAGAGCTCGATTGCCGTCAAGTCGGGGAGTCTGCCCTCCTCTCGTCACCTGCCGCAGACCGGTTGTTCGTGGACAGCCGCTTCTGGCCGACAGCAGCACATCGGCTCATCGCGCCTGGGACTGTGCGTGTCCGATGAGCCGGTGTGAGCGACCGGCACTCGACCGCTGAGCCCCGTGGAGTTGCAGCTTGCCCCTCGGGACCCTTCGTTGGGCGGCGCCAGCAGCAGTTAGCTCAGCTGATGCCGCAAGCCTCTGCCAAATACAACTTCATCCGCGCCGTGCGATCACCAGCGACGCGGCCGGCGCCGTATGACGGCCGCCATCGTTTGCGCTTGTCGTGACGCAAACACGTCCAGCGTGTGCGCCGGGGCGAGTGCGCCTTCAACAAGAGGTCGGCGGCGTCATGCAACTGAGCGCGGATAGGAAGCGCGTTCTCGATTGCGTCTCACGCACCAGTTGATGCCGTCGTCTTCGCCGGCTCCGCCGAGCAGGCTGCCCGGTCCACTGCCCGGGTTACCCGACAACCCTGGTTTTCCATACGATTTCCATACAAGCAGAAAAAAAGGACTCGCCTTTACGGCGAAGTCCCTGATTCCGCTCCGCTTTTTGGTAGGCGCGATTGGACTCGAACCAACGACCCCCACCATGTCAAGGTGGTGCTCTAACCAGCTGAGCTACGCGCCTGCGAAGCGCGCATGATACCAGCGTCGAGGGTCGTCTCTTGCGTGCAGCACCACAGCGATGGCGTGCTCAGCGACGGCGCGCCGAGCGCACGCCAGACACGCGACGCACCTGCACCAGCGCCGCAGCCAGCCGAGTCGCATCGGGCACCTCGACCGTGAACGTCATGAACGCGGTGCCGCCGCCGCCGTCGCGGACCGACTGCGAGCGCACGCCGGTGACGTTGATCTTCTCCTTCGCCAGCACCTCGGAGACGTCGCGCAGCAGACCGGGCCGGTCGCTCGCCTCGACGCTGACATCGAGCGGATAGAGCGCGGGATGCGCCGCGTCGGCGGCGCCCCAGGCGACGTCGATGACGCGCTCGCGCGATCGCCCGACGAGCTCGCGCAGGTTGCTGCAACCGGCGCGGTGCACCGCGACGCCCTTGCCGCGCGTCACGTAGCCGACGATCGCGTCGGGGGGCGCGGGACGGCAGCAGCGCGCGAGCGACGTCAGCAGCGAGCCGACGCCGACGACGAGGACGCCGCCGTCGCCGCCCGAGCGCGAGCGCTTGAGCTGCACCTCGTCGACGTCGCTCCTCGTCGGCGGCGCGGGCCGCAGCAGCGCCTCGATGCTGCGCAGCGAAAGCTCGTCCTTGCCGACGACCTCGTACAGCGCGTCGGCGTCGCGCAGGCCGAGCTGCGCCGCGAGGTCGGCGTGCTTGAGCGCGGTCTTGCCCTCGCGCTGCAGGAGCTTTTCGACCGCCTCGCGGCCGCGCGCGATCGTCGCGGCGAGCGTCTGCGCGTTGAACCACGCCCGCACCTTGGCGCGCGACCGCGGGCTCTGCAGATAGCCGAGCTCGGCGTTGAGCCAGTCGAGCGACGGGCCGCCGGTCTTGGCGGCGCTGATCTCGACCACCTGCCCGCTCTTCAGCGCGGTGTTGAGCGGAACGATCGCGCCGTCGACCTTGGCGCCGCGGCAGCGGTGGCCGAGCTGCGTGTGCACCGCGTACGCGAAGTCGATCGGCGTCGCCCCCGCTGTCAGCTCGACGAGCGCGGCCTGCGGCGTGAAGACATAGATGCGATCGTCGAAGCGGACGCGCGCGTCCGCGGGCGGCGTGGCAACGGCGTCGGCGTCACGGTCGCGGTCGCCGCTCGCATCGTCACCGTCGTCGCTCGCGAGGTCGCGCTGCCACGCCAGCAGCTGGCGCAGGACGACGAGCCGCGCCTGCGCGACCTTGGCCTCGAACGCGCCCGCGGCGGTCGGCGCGGCACGCGCTGCGTCGGATTCCTTGTACGCCCAGTGCGCCGAGAGCCCGACCTCGGCGTGCTCGTGCATTTCCTCGGTGCGGATCTGGATCTCGACCGCGCTGCCGTCGTCGGCCTCGACGACGGTGTGCAGCGACCGGTAGCCGTTCGCCTTCGGCCGCGCGATGTAGTCGTCGAGCTCGCCGGCGATCGCGCGGTAGCGCTCGTGGACGCGGCCGAGCACGGCGTAGCAGTCGGCGACGTCGGCGGCGATGACGCGCAGCGCGACGACGTCGAGCACCTGCGCGAAGCCGAGGCCTTTCCTCTTCATCTTCTTCCAGATGCTGTAGAGATGCTTCGGCCGGCCCTGCACGGTGACGCGCAGGCCGTGCGCGGCGAGATCGTCGGCGAGGCTGGCACGCATCGCCGCGACGCGCGCCTCGCGGTCGGCGCGCCGCTCGTCGAGCAGCTTCGCGATCGTGCGGTACTGCTCGGGGTCGAGGAAGCGGAATGCGAGGTCCTCGAGCTCCCACTTGATCTGCCAGATGCCGAGCCGGTTGGCGAGCGGCGCGAACACCTGCATCGCCTCGGCGGCGAGCTCTTCCGGGCAAGGCCGCTTGGTCGCGGCGAAGAAGCGCAGCGTCTGCAGACGCGAGGCGAGGCGCAGCAGGACGACGCGCAGGTCCTCGGAGAACGCGAGCAGCATCTTGCGCACGCGCTCGACCTGCTGCGCGCGGCCGGCGGCGTCGAGCCGCGCGCCCTGCGCGGTGCGCTGCAGGTCGCCGAGCTTTCTCGCGTGCGCGACGAGCGCGGCCTGCGACTCGCCGAACAGCGGCGTCAGCACCGCGTCGGGCTCGCCGAGCTCGTCGGCGGCGTAAACGAGGTACGCAGCCGCGGCGAGCGCAGGCGAGGCGCCGATCGCGGCGAGGATCGCCGCGGTGCCGTCGGCGTGCGCGAGGACGCCCTCGCCGGTCGGCAGCTCGCGGCCGATCACGAGCGGCGCGGCGAACGCGCGCGCGCGCTTGACGTCGTCGGCGACGCTCGCGGCGTCGCTCGGGTCGAGCAGGCGAACGATCGGCGCCTGCGCGTCGGCTGGCGCCGCGGCCGTCTTCACGGTGCTGCCGGCGCGCGCATCACGCGCCGCCGAGCAGGAACTCGCGCACCGCCGCGACCTGGTCGGCGGCGACGATCGTCGGCGCGTGGCCGACGCCGGCGAATTCGTGGACGCGCGCGCGCGGGCCGCGCGACGCCATTGCGGCGGCGGTCTCGCGCGACAGGACGTCGGACTCGGCACCGCGCAACACGAGCGTCGGACAGCGGATGCGGTCGTACGCCGCCCAGAGCGCGGCCTCGCCGGCCGCGGCGATCTCCGGCGTGATCGCGCGCAGCGCGGCGCCGATCGCCGGGTCGTAATGCAGGCGGAAGCGATCGCCGTCGCGGCGCAGCATCGGTCGCGTCAGCGCCAGCCACTCGGCGCGCGTGTGCGGGCCGAAGCCCTGCGAGATCGTCAGCAGGTAGTCGGCCGCCTCGTCCTCGCTCGCCCACGTCATGG
>JASLGD010000054.1 GCA_030150305.1 Caldimonas sp.
CGTGCACGCGAAGATGCGGACGCGCCGGACCGCGCCGCCGGCGGCGTCGCGCGCCTCGACGCGCGCGCGAAGGTGACCGGCGCCGAGCGCTTCGGCGCGGACGCGCTGCCCGCCGCGAGCGAGCCGGTGCTGGCGATGCGCGTCGTCCGCTCGCCGCATCCGCATGCGCGCTTCGCGATCGGCGAGCTGACGCCGCTGTTCGCGCGCTGGCCGGGGCTCGTCGACGTCGTCACCGCCGCCGACGTGCCGCACAACGCGTTCGCCATCTTCCCCGACCTGCGTGACCAGCCGGTGCTCGCCGACGGCGTCGTCCGCTTCCGCGGCGAGGCGGTGCTCGCGCTCGTCGGCGACGCCGCGACCGTGGCGGCGATCGACGACGCCGACGTGCCGATCCGCTGGCTGCCGCTGCCGGCCGCGCAGACGTGCGCCGAGGCGCTCGCCACCGCCGCCAGCGGCGCGCCGATGCACGCGCGCTATCCCGACAACGTGCTCTGCCGCGGCCGCGTCGTCCGCGGCGACGTCGAGGGCGCGCTCGCCGGTGCAGCGCACGTCGCGTCGTCGTCGTTCGCGACGCGCCACGTCGAGCACGCGTACATCGAGCCCGAGGCCGGCTTCGCCGAGATCGTCGAGGCGCGCGACGCCGCCGGCGGCGCGGTCCGGCGCGTCCGCATCTTCGCGTGCACGCAGACGCCGTACCTCGACCGCGACGAGGTCGCGAGCGTGCTCGGCGTCGAGCCGGCGCAGGTCCACATCGTGCCCTCGGCGATCGGCGGCGGCTTCGGCGGCAAGCTCGACCTCTCGGTGCAGCCGCTGCTCGCGGTGGCGGCGTGGAAGCTCGGCCGCGCGGTGCGGCTCGTCTACGAGCGGCCCGAGTCGATGCAGTCGACGACCAAGCGCCATCCGGCCGAGCTGCGCGCGAGCGCGGCGTGCGACGGCGCGGGCAACCTGGTCGCCTTCGACTTCAGCGGCGACTTCAACACCGGGCCGTACGCGTCGTGGGGACCGACCGTCGCCAACCGCGTGCCGATCCACGCGAGCGGCCCGTACCGCATCGCCAACGTGCGGGCGCTGACGCGCGCGGTGCTGACGCACGACAGCGTCGCCGGCGCGTTCCGCGGCTTCGGCGTGCCGCAGGCGACGCTGCTCGGCGAGCTGCTGATCGACGAGCTCGCCGCGGCGAGCGGCATCGACGCGCTCGAGTTCCGCCACCGCAACGCGCTCGCCGCCGGCGACGCGACGCCGACCGGGCAGGTGCTGCAGGCGAGCGCCGGGTTGCGCGCGTGCCTCGACGCGCTGCGGCCGGCGTGGCGCGCGGCGAATGACGCTGCGCGAGCGTTCAACGCGCGCCGCTGTCATCCTGGACGCAGTGAAGGATCTCAGCAGCCGCAGGGATCCTTCGCTTCGCTCCGGATGGCAGGTGGCAAGCGCCGCGGCGCCGGCATCGCGTGCATGTGGTACGGCATCGGCAACACGGTGATCGCCAATCCGTCGTCGATGCGCGGGGCGCTCTGCTGGTCGGCGGCGCGCGGCGCCCATCTCGTGCTCTACAACGGCGCGCAGGAAATCGGCCAGGGCACCGCGACGATCATGCCGCAGATGTTCGCCGACGCCGTCGGCTTCGCGCTCGCCTCGATCGAGCAGGTGATGGGCGACACCGACCGCACCGACGACGCCGGCAAGTCGTCGGCGTCGCGGCAGACGTTCGTCTCGGGCAACGCGGCGCGCGGCGCCGGCATCGACCTGCGCAGGCAACTGCTCGCGCGCCTCGGCTTCGACGCGAGCGAAGGCGAAGGCGTCGCGCTCTCGCTCGAGCGCGACCGCGTCGTCGCGCGCTGCGGCGCCGACGTGCGCGCGATCGACCTGCGCGCGCTCGCGCGTGCGCAGCGCGGCGACGCCGACGCGGCAGACGTCGCGGTCGAGCTCTTCGTCGGCCACGGCCACTTCAATCCACCGACGGTGCCGCTCGATGCCGACGGCCAGGGCGTGCCGTATGCGACGTACGGCTTCGCCGCGCAGATCGCCGAGGTCGAGGTCGACGTCGAGCTCGGCACCGTCGCGCTGCTCCACGTCCACGCCGCGCACGACGTCGGCCGCGCGATCCACCCGACGCTCGTCGAGGGACAGATTCACGGTGGCATCGCGCAGGGAATCGGGATGGCGCTGATGGAGGAGTACGTCAACGGCCGCACCGACAACCTGCACGACTACCTCATTCCGACCGTCGGCGACGTGCCGCCGATCACGGTGCACCTGATCGAGGATCCCGAGCCGCTCGGGCCGTGGGGCGCCAAGGGCGTCGGCGAGCCGGCGCTCGTCGCGACCGCGCCGGCGATCCTCAACGCGATCCACGCCGCGACCGGCGTGCGGATGCGCGAGGTGCCGGTGACGCCGCATCGGCTGCGCGCCGCGTTGCTCGAGCGAGCGGGCGAAGGCAGAGATCCTTCGCTTCGCTCAGGAGGACAGTGGGGAGGGACGTCATCCTGAACGCAGTGCAGGATCTCGACCGATGAGCGATCCGTCGTTCATCGCGCGCTCCGACGGCCAGCCGCTCGACGTCGCGCCCGAGCCGGTCGTCCTCGAGCACTCGCGCGCGCCCGAGCGGATGGCGGTCGACAAGGTGCGCTGCGAAGCGTGCCCGGTGCTCTGCCAGATCAGTCCCGGCAAGCTCGGCGCGTGCGACCGCTACGGCAACGTCGACGGCAAGCTGACGCGGCTCGACACGCTGCACGTCGTCGCCAGGCCGGGAGTCGACCTCGTCGCGTGGCAGGCGGCGCAGGAGGGCGGCTGGGACGGCTCGCTCGTCGCCGCGGGCGCCGACGCGCCGGTGTTCGTCTCCGGGATCGGCTCGGGGACGACGTACCCCGACTACAAGCCGGCGCCGTTCATCGTCGCCTCGAAGCACGACGGCGTCGACCTCGTCACCGTCGTCACCGAAGGCATCTTCAGCTACTGCAGCTTCAAGGTGAAGATCGACACCGATCGCTATCTCGGCCCCGAGCAGGCGACGGTGCGCCACCGCGGCGAGGCGGTCGGCCACGTCGGCACGATCGAATACGGCTCGCAGTTCCTGAGCCTCGGCGGCGTCCACCACCTCACCGGCGGCTCGAAGAAGGAAGGGCGCGTCGCCTGCGAGCTGATGATGGCGCTCGGCAACCGACAGTCGGTCGAGCTCGAGATCGAAGGCGGCGCGCACGTCGTCGTCGGCGCCGACCGCGCACCGGTCGTCGACGGCGTCGAGGAGCGCCGCATGCGCGTCGGCTGCGGCTCGGCGACGATCGGCATCTTCGCGCAGCAGTGGTTCGGCCACGTCGACGAGGTCGTCGTCGTCGACGACCACATCACCGGAGTCCTCTCCGAGCACCAGGCCGGCAAGTTCCTCGACATGGCGCCGACCGGAATCCGCGTGCGCGGCCGGAAGTCGACGCCGGGGCGCTACTTCCAGGTCGCCAACCCGGGCTCGGGCTGGGGCGGCACCGACATCGACGATCCGCTCGCGATCGTCGAAGGCTGGGACGCGCAACGCGGCGCGCGGCCGGGCCTGCGCGTGCTGATGGTCTCGACGACCGGCGAGGACGCCGCGTGGTTCGTCCTCGACGACGACCTCGTGCCGCAGCGCGCCGAGATGCCGGCGGCGGTGCGCCGCGTCGTCGATCGCATCGGCGAGAACTGCGAGCCTTCGCTCTGCTCGGTGCTCTACGTCGCCGGCGCCGGCGGGAGTCTGCGCGCCGGCGTCACCGAGAACCCGGTCGCGCTGACGCGCTCGATCAAGTCGCTGCTCGTTCGCGTCACGTGCGGCGGCGCGCCGGTCTACGTCTGGCCGGGCGGCGGCATCACGGTGATGGTCGACGTCGCGCGCATG
>JASLGD010000103.1 GCA_030150305.1 Caldimonas sp.
CCGCCCGGGCCCGCGCGCCCAATGGCGGCCCCTCCGCGCGCGCCTTCGCCGCAGCGCTTCCCCCTCCCAGGAGAACGACTTGTCCCGCCTGACGACCCTGCTCGCCGCCCTCTGCCTCGTCCCCGTCCTCGCCGCCGCGCAGACCGCGATGCCGATCGACGGCCGCCTCAAGAAGATCCGCGACACCAAGACGATCGCGGTCGCGTACCGGACCGACGCGCTGCCGTTCTCGTTCGAGGACGCCGACAAGAAGCCGGCCGGCTACACCGTCGACCTCTGCCGCACCGTGATCGGCGTCATCGAGCGCCAGCTCGGCGGCGGAACGCTCAACGTCCAGTGGGTGCCGGTGACGACGCAGAGCCGCCTCACCGCGGTCGCGAGCGGCCAGGCCGACATGGAGTGCGGCGCGACGACGGTCACCCTCAGCCGCATGAAGGAAGTCGACTTCTCGTCGCTCACGTTCGTCGACGGCACCGGCATCCTCGTCAGGAAGTCGGTCGGCGGCAACTCGCTGATCGATCTCGCGAACAGGAAGATCGGCGTGATCGCGGGCACGAGCAACGAGCGCGCGCTCAACGACGCGTTGAAGGCCAAGGTGATGAGCGCGACGGTCGTGCCGGTGAAGTCGCGCGACGAGGGCCTCGCGCAGCTCGAGGCGGGTGCGATCGACGCGTTCGCGAGCGACCGCATCCTGCTGCTCGGCCTCGCCGAGAAGGCCAAGGATCCGGGCTCGCTCGCGCTGATGGTCGATGCGATCTCGTTCGAGCCGTACGCGATCGTCCTGCCGCGCGGCGACTGGGCGCTCAGGCTCGCCGTCAATTCGGCGCTCGCGCAGATCTACAAGAGCAGCGCGCTGCCCGAGCTCTACAACCGCTGGTTCGGCCAGCTGGGTCGGCCGAGCAACGATCTGCAGGTGATCTACGGGGTCGGCTCGCTGCCCGAGTGACCGGCCCCGCGACGCGGTGCCCGCGCCTCTGACGGCGCGGCGCGCCCCACTCTGCGCCCCCCTGCCAAGAGGGGGCGTGCACCAACACCCGGCTTCCAGAATTTTCGCCTGACCTCGCTCGAGGTCCGGGGCCTCTGGCCCGCGCGAACAACATCTGGGAGCACCCCTTGACCCGTCGGAAGAGCCAATCCCGTCGAGCCTTCGGCCAATCGCCGCGCCTCGCCACCCTCACCGCCATCGCCATCGCCATCGCCGTCCCCGGCGTCGCGAACGCGTTCGACGTCCAGACCGGCGACCCCGATCTGGCTGTCCGGTTCGACAACACCGTGCGCGCCAACTTCGGCGTGCGCGTCGAATCGCGCGATCCGAAGATCGGCAACTCGGTGCTCGCCGACGAAGGCGACTATCGCTTCGACAAGGGCCAGCCGGTCGCCGAGCGGATCGACCTGCTGTCGGAGCTCGACGTCGTCTACAAGAAGCGCTACGGCGGCCGCCTGAGCGTCGCCGGCTGGTACGACGCCGCCTACGACGGCAGCAGCAAGTCGAACCCGAATCCTCCCTTCGTCAACATCCCGAGCTACGTCAATCACCAGTACAGCTCGACGACGAAGCGCTTCTACGAAGGCCCGAGCGGCGAGATCCTCGATGCGTTCGTCTTCGGCGGCACCGACCTCGGCGACGTTCCCGTCAACGGCAAGCTCGGCCGCCACACGATCTACTGGGGCGAGTCGCTGCTGCTCGGCGGCCACCTGCACAGCGTCTCGTACGCACAGGCGCCGCTCGATCTGCAAAAGGGCTTCGCGACGCCGGGAACCGAGGCGAAGGAGCTGTTCCGTCCGCTCAACCAGGTCTCGCTGCAGGCGCAGCTGAGCGACACGCTCTCGGTCGCGGGGCAGTACATGCTCGAGTGGGAGCCCGCGCGCTATCCCGAAGGCGGCACGTACCTCGGCCCGGTCGACTTCGTCTTCAACGGCCCGCAGCGCCAGTTCCTCTCCGCCGCAGCGGGCTTCGCGACGCGCGGATCCGCGTCGGAGCCGAACCAGAGCGGCGAGTACGGCGTGTCGGCGCGCTGGAGCCCGGCGTGGCTCGACGGCACGATGGGCTTTTACTACCGCAACTTCGCCGACAAGCTGCCGCAGGTGCTGCTCACGCAGCGCGGCGTCAACACCAGCCAGTACAACCTCATCTACGCCGACAACATCAAGCTGTACGGCACGAGCATCACGAAGAACATCTTCGGCGTCAGCACGAGCGCCGAGGTCTCGTACCGCGAGAACACGCCGCTCAACAGCCAGGTGCTCGGCTTCGCCGGGCCCGGGCTGCCGGGCAAGGGCGACACCAACGGCGCGCGCGGCGACACGTGGCACGCGCTCGTCAACGCGGTCGGCACGGTCGCCAAGACGCCGGTGTTCGACTCCGCGGCGTGGATCGCCGAGCTCAGCGCGTCGCGCTGGGTCACGGTGAGGAGCGGCGCCAATCTCTTCAACGCGGTCGGCTTCGCGCCGTGCGTCGGCAAGGACAAGTGGGACGGCTGCACGACCAAGAACTACGTCGGCATCGGCCTCGGCTTCACGCCGACGTGGTTCCAGGTCTTCCCGGGCGTCGACCTCTCGGCGCCGGTGACGTACGCGATCGGCCTGAACGGCAACGCTGCGACGGTCTTCGGCGGCAACGAGCACCTCGGCAACTACTCGGTCGGCATCGGCGCCGACGTGCAGCAGAAGTACCGCTTCGACCTGAAGTACATCGACTTCCTGGGCTACTACAAGGACAACGGCACCGCCGTCACGTCGACCAACGGCCTGAACACCTACTTGCGGGACCGCGGCTTCCTGAGCCTCACCTTCAAGACCACCTTCTGAGGAGACACGCATGAACCATCGACTCACGCGCATCGCCGCGCTCGTCGTCGCCGCCCTCGCGGCCTCCGCGTCGCACGCCGCGGTCAGCGCCGACGAAGCCAAGGCGCTCGGCACGACGCTCACCGCCGTCGGCGCCGAGAAGGCCGCCAGCAAGGACGGCACGATCCCCGCGTACACCGGCGGGACGACGACGGCGCCGGCTGGCTACAAGTCCGGCGACGGCATCCGCCCCGATCCGTTCGCCGGCGAGAAGCCCCGCGTCGCGATCGACGCCAAGAACATGGCGCAGTACTCGGGCCAACTCACCGAAGGAACGAAGGCGCTGCTGCAGAAGTACCCGAACTTCCGCGTCGACGTCTACCCGACGCACCGCAGCGTCGCGTTCCCGAAGTTCGTCGTCGACGGCACCGCGAAGAACGCGCTGACCGCGAAGACGCTCAACGACGGACGCTCGATCGAAGGCGCGCACGCCGGCTTCCCGTTCCCGATCCCGAAGACCGGCTACGAGGCGATGTGGAACCACCTGGTGCGCTTCAACGGCCAGGCGTACGAGGCCAAGTACCGCAACCTGAGCGTCGACGCGAACGGCCGCGCGTCGCTCTCGACCGAAGGCGTCAGCACGCAGGAGTTCCCGTACTGGGATCCGGCGAAGCCGCAGTCGGACACCTACTGGCGGATCAAGCTGATGTATTCGGGCCCGGCCCGGCGCGCCGGCGAGGGCCTGCTCATCGTCGACCCGCTCGACATCGGCAGCAAGGACCGTCGCGCGTGGACGTATCTGCCCGGCCAGCGCCGCGTCAAGGTCGCGCCCGACCTCGCGTTCGACACGCCGAACCCCGGCACCGCCGGCGCGACGACGTTCGACGACACCTTCATCTTCAACGGCTCGATGGACCGCTTCGACTTCAAGCTCGTGGGCAAGAAGGAGATGATCGTTCCCTACAACGACTACACGGCCGTGTATCAGTCGAAGCAGGACGACCTGCTCAAGCCGAACCACCTCAACCCCGACCTCGTGCGCTGGGAGCTGCACCGCGTCTGGGTCGTCGACGCGACGCTGCGCGAAGGCAAGCGCCACATCTACAGCAAGCGCACGTTCTATCTCGACGAGGACTCGTGGGCCATCGTCGCGTCCGACGAGTACGACGGCCGCGGTCAGCTCTATCGCACGGGTTTCGCCTACATGGCGCCCAGCTACGACGTGCCCGCGCCGTACACCGACATGTTCGGCCACTACGACCTCGTCTCGCGGCTCTATTCGCTCACCGGCTTCATCGCGGAGACCGGCGGACTGCGCCACGTGGCTCCCGCGGCGGATCGCGAATGGACCGCCGACGTGCTCGCCGGCTCCGGCGTGCGCTGAACGCGAGACCTTCACCGACTTCGGAGGGGATCGCCATGTCCGCACGTCTTGCGGCGCTCATCGCCGTCGCGGCGACGGCCGCCCTCGCGAGCCCGTCGCCGGGGCACGATGCGTTCCGCGACGTGCTCGACACGCCTGCGGCCACGAGCGCGCTGGCGTCGCGCAGCCTGATCAACGGTCTGGCTCGCGCAGGCCAGC
>JASLGD010000131.1 GCA_030150305.1 Caldimonas sp.
CCATGAAGTTGACCTTGGAGCCCGCGTTGCCGTCGAGACCGAGATAGAACGGCGTCCCGTCGAGACAGCCGGTGTTGCCGAGGTTGACGTTGAACTGCGTCTTGATGTCGACCGTGCCGAAGCCGGTGCCGTCGTCGGGGATGCCGGCCGAGAGATTGACGCCCGCGAGCTTGTTGGCGAGCGCCTGCGGGTACCAGCGGTTCGGCACGCCGTTCGGGAAGTCGCGCCAGATGTTCCATGCGCTCGCGCTGCCGAGCACCGCCGACGTCGACGTGCAGGACAGCGCTTCCCAGCCGGCGCTGACGGTGATCGGCACGCTGCTCGTGAGCTGCGCGCCCCAGATGCCGGCGACCGTCTGGTAGACGATCATGCGCTGCTGGCCGAGCGTCGTTCCGGTGTTGCCGCCCACCGGCGCGACCGGCGTCGGATCGTTGAACCCGACCCCGGCCGGATCGCGGCTGGTGACGACGATGGTCGCAGCGGCTGCCGCGATGGAGGACGCGCCGGCGAGGCACGCCGCGAGGACTGCGGTACGAAGGTGTTGGCTCGTCGTCATCGCGTCACTCCGTCGGCAGTTCGGGCGTCTTCGCTTGCGCCGGCTTGGCGGCGAGCGTCGACGGATCCTGGACGCAGAGCTCGACGAGCTTGCCGTCGGCGGTGCGGACGACGACCGAGTAGCTCATGAAGTCCTCGGTCAGGCGAGCGCCGCGCGCGCCGCTCCAGTGCGTGTGCGTGGCCGACGTGACCGAGCCGCCAGCGCGCAGATGCGCGGCGCGCGCGGCGCGCAGCGCCTTCGCTTCTTCGGCGGTCGCCGGGCGCAGTTGCCCGGTGGCGGGATCGCGGGCGACGACCTGCGAATCGGCGATCGCCGGGGCGACGTCCTGGTCGGCGGCGGGCAGCGCCTCGGCCGCGACGGCGGCGAGCGGGATCACCGCTGCGCCGACGAGCACGCCGAGCGCGATCGGGGTCTTGAACAACGACATCTGTGGTTCTCCTCCAGTCGATGTGATTGCGCCCGCGGATCGCGCGGGCGCTGCGGGCGAAGGTTCAGGCGGGGCGGCGGCGGCGCTTGACCACGCCGAGGGCGGCGAGGCCGAGTCCGAGGAGCGCCCACGTTTCGGGCTCGGGAACGACGTTGACGTTGAAGTTGTCGACGCCGATGTAGTTGGCGGCATCCGCCGAGGACTGGCCCGGCAGCACGCCGCCGATGTACTCGATCGCGGCGCGGCCGGTCGCGCCGACACCCTGCGCGCCGATCGTGAACGTGTACTGCGTCCAGGTCGAGGTGAGCGTGATGTCGGTGCCGATCTGGATGAAGTCGCCCGGAGTCGAGCCGCCGGCGGTGCGGCCGACGCGGATGTGGTCGTTGAAGTTCGGATTCTCGGCAGAGCGCGCCCAGAAGCTGACAGTGCCTGCGCCTTGCGTCGTGAAGACCGGCGAGAACAGGTAATTCGCGATCGTGCCGCCTGCTGCCGCGTTCTCGAAGTTTGCGGCGATGTACGACGGCGGAGTTCCGGCGAACGCAGTGAAGATCGTCTGGTCGCCCTGGAACCAGCCGGTCGTCCCGACCGGCGTGCTCGCGTTGTTGAACACCCAGCCGCTCGCAGGCAAGCCAACGACGTTCTCGAAGCCTTCGTTGACGACCACCAACTGCGCGTTCGCGGCGAACGCCGCCACGACGAGACCTGCCGCGATCACGGCACGACGTAACCTCATGGACTCCTCCGACTGGAATGCTGTAAGCTACGCGGCGGCGCCCCGGCGCCGCCCGGCCGCCGCGACGCGTGGCCGATTGCTTCCAAATGTATCGGCGAGTCTGCCCGATCGCCCGGACGCGAGCAAGAGCAGGCGTTCGCGCACCCCGAAACGCGGGGGTCAGGCGCGCTGCGAGATCGGCTTGACGTCGCGGCGCGGCGCGCCGGTGTAGAGCTGCCGCGGCCGGCCGATCTTGTACTCGGGGTCGCCGATCATCTCGTTGAGCTGCGCGATCCAGCCGACCGTGCGCGCGAGCGCGAAGATCGCCGTGAACAGGCTCACCGGGATGCCGATCGCGCGCTGCACGATGCCCGAATAGAAGTCGACGTTCGGGTAGAGCTTGCGGGCGACGAAGTACTCGTCCTCGAGCGCGATCTTCTCGAGCGCCATCGCGAGCTTGAAGATCGGATCGTCGTGCAGGCCGAGCGCATCGAGCACCTCGTGGCAGGTCTCGCGCATCAGCTTGGCGCGCGGGTCGTAGTTCTTGTAGACGCGGTGCCCGAAGCCCATCAGCTTGATGCCCGAGTTCTTGTCCTTCACCTGCTTGACGAAGTCGCCGATCTTGGCGACGCCGCCCATGCGCTGCACGTCCTCGAGCATGTTCAGCGCGGCCTCGTTGGCGCCGCCGTGCGCCGGACCCCACAGGCACGCGACGCCGGCTGCGATCGCGGCGAACGGGTTCGTTCCCGAAGATCCGCACAGCCGAACCGTCGACGTCGACGCGTTCTGCTCGTGGTCGGCGTGGAGGATGAAGATGCGGTCGAGCGCGCGCACCAGCACGTCGTTGGGAACGTACTCCTCGCACGGCGTCGCGAACATCATGCGCATGAAGTTGCTCGCGTACGAGAGGTCGTTCTTCGGGTACATGTACGGCTGGCCCATGTTGTACTTGTAGGCCATCGCCACCAGCGTCGGCATCTTCGCGATCAGGCGGATCGCGGCGATCTCGCGATGCGTCGGATTGTGGATGTCGGTGCTGTCGTGATAGAAGGCCGAGAGCGCACCGACCAGCCCGGTCATGATCGCCATCGGATGCGCGTCGCGCCGGAATCCGCGCAGGAAGAACTGCATCTGCTCGTTGACCATCGTGTGCAGGGTCACGAGCCTGGTGAACTCGGCCTTCTGCGCGGCGCTCGGCAGCTCGCCCTTCAGCAGCAGGTAGCACGTCTCGAGGTAGTCGCACTGCACCGCGATCTGCTCGATCGGATAGCCGCGGTAGAGCAGCTCGCCCTTGTCGCCGTCGATGTAGGTGATCGTCGAGTCGCACGACGCCGTCGACAGGAACCCGGGGTCGTACGTGAACTTGCCGGTCTGCGCGTAGAGCTTGCGGATGTCGATCACGTCCGGACCGATCGTGCCCTTGTAGAGCGGCAGCTCCATGCTGGGGCTGCCGTCGGAGAACGTGAGCGTGGCTTTGACGTCGGACGGTGTCATGGCGTGATCCTCGAAAAGAGATGGCCGGCGAAGTGGTGCCGAGGTCCGGGCGAAGTCTCTTGCGCTAGCGCGCCGTCCGGACGGCCTCGACGATCCGTCGCACCTCGGGCCGATCGAGGTGCGCAGGCGGCTTCTGGCGGCCGAGGAAAAGGTCGAGCAGATCGTTGTCGGCGAGCTCCATCAGGAGCGCGAGCCCGCGCGCGTCGTCCTCGTCGAGCGGCTCGGCGCGCGCGAACACGCGCTCGAGCAGCAGGTCGTTCTCGAGCAGGCCGCGGCGGCAGCGCCAGCGCAGCTTGGCGAGCGCGCGCTCGTCGAGCAGGCGCGGCCGCGCGGGTGCCTCGAGCGCAGGATCGTCACGCATCACACGGCGCGCCGCACCATCAGCTCCTTGATCTTGCCGATGGCGCGGGTGGGATTGAGCTGCTTCGGACAGACATCGACGCAATTCATGATCGTGTGGCAGCGAAACAGCCGGTACGGATCCTCGAGGTTGTCGAGGCGCTCGTTGGTGGCCTCGTCGCGGCTGTCGGCGATGAAGCGGTAGGCCTGCAGCAGCCCCGCGGGACCGACGAACTTGTCGGGGTTCCACCAGAAGCTCGGGCAGCTCGTCGAGCAGCTCGCGCACAGGATGCACTCGTACAGGCCGTTGAGCTCCTCGCGCTCCTCGGGCG